>JBDTMQ010000325.1:0-3592 GCA_039934155.1 Acidobacteriota bacterium
ACACCACCTATTCTTGGCAAGATCCTGTTGAAGTAGAAATCGAACAGACCCTTGAAACCGGGAACGACGGGCGTCGAGAACTCAAGAACGACGAGACGCCCGCCGGGTTTCAGTATCCTATGCAGTTCGGCCAACCCGTCGGGAACATCCGACAGATTTCTAAGCCCGAAGGCGATGGTGACCGCGTCGAATGCGTTATCGGCAAAGGGCAAACTCATCGCGTCGGCTTCGATAAAAGGGATGGCAAAGCTGGCGGCCGCAGACTTTTCTTTAGCCAGCGATAACATAGGACGGCAGAAATCGGCGCCTAAGATCGCGGCACTTGCCGAGCCGGCCAGCTCGATCGACAGATCGCCCGTTCCGCATGCGATGTCGGCAACAACTGCCGAGGGATCGGCAAGCACGTCGGCCATTTTAAGGCGAACAAGACGTCGCCAACGCCTGTCGATATTTGCCGACAGCACGTGGTTGAGCAGATCGTATCGGCCGGCGATACCTGCAAACATTTCACGGACGGCCTGTGAATGTGCGGCCCGCTTAGCTGTGTTTACGGCTGTCATTAGTCCTGCTTTTTGACGACAACGGTCGCGACGGGGTTTTTGGCCATGGTATCAGCGAGCTTTTGAACGTCGGCGATCGTTACGTTATCCAACGCTTTAAGATCGTCTGCCGGCTTAAGATCGTACGTATGGGCGTCAAGCCAAACTTCGGCAGCCGTTCGCGTCGAGTTCTCAGCAGCCGACTCGGTCTTTGCTCGCTGGAATTCTGCATTGGTTATCCGGGCGGTAAACAGAGTGAGGATCGGGTTGTTTTTCATGAAGGCGGGCGCGTCAGGCGCCGTCTGATGCGTGACGGGAAGCGGCATAATGATATCGCCGCTCGCACTTCGGTAACCAAGCAAAATATATCCCGGCAGCCTGAATTCGCGGCCCGTGACTGTGATCTTCTCCGAATTTGCCTTGCTGACCAGCGTCTGAAATCGATCGGAGAGTATCTTATTAAAGACGAGTGACGCTGCGAACGAACTATCGCTTCGAGCAACCGATCGAAGAGCGAACCTAACCTCGCCGGATGAGACCTTGGACGACGTAAATGTTTGCACATCGATGTCCGGCTGGTCGGGTTGTCGGAACGTTGAAGGGACAAGCTTGTCTGATTTGAGCCACGACCCGAAATTTCGCCTGATCGCGCGGTAGGCCAGATCGGCATTAAAATTCCCCGAGATCGTAAGGGTTGCGTTGTCGGCTGTCAAAAAGCGTTCGCGGGCAAAGATCAGGTCGGCAAAGTCGATCTTTGCGACCGTCTCGCTGGTGCCCAACTGAGGGCGTCCATACGGAAAAGTACCGAGAAGTCTGGCGGCCGCGGCGCGGTCGGCCAGGTAAGATTGATCGCCTTCCAATTCTGCAAGTTTTGCGAGCAGTGAGGATCTGACCTTTGCGAGATTCTCTTTGTCGATCGTGGGGTTTGTAATGGCTTGAGAGATGGTATCCAGAGCGGCAAGCATTTGCGAAGATGCGACTGTCGCGTCGATCTCGATGAAATCGTATGTGGTAATTATCTCGAGACTTCCGCCCAGATCTTCGCGAAAATAATCGCGTTGAGCTTCGTCGGGAAAAAAGTTCTCGGCCAAAAGCTTCATCACACCTTCTTTGCCTTGCGGGTCAAAAGCCGAGCCGCTGTGCACGCGAAGTTTGATCAAAACCTTGTCGCCAGTCTTGACCGGCCACATCAGCACTTTAAGACCGTTGAGTAGCTTTTCCTGCCGGGGCTGCGCCGCCATAGATGTCTGGGCCTGTGACGCGACCGTCAGCATGCTCGTGATAAGCAAAAAAATACCGGCAAAATGGAATATTTTTGAGAATTTCATCGTATAACTAGAACTGAAAGAGAGATGTTAACCGTTTTGGTTGCAAATTTCCATTAAAGTGTTGTCGTGCTTGTATTCGCAGGCCGTTTCAGCGACGAAGAAATTTAACCTGAGCAGGCATCGCGTAAAACAGTTGAGGCATCTATCAACATTGAGCAAGCCGGGAAGTTAAACACAACATTTGATTCGCTAAAATCGCTTAACATCGGCGACAAACGCGTTATAATTAATAAAGCTACGAGACACCTGCCAGGACAGGAAGTCGATCATAGAGAGGCCGAAGATGGGAAAAATTGTTAAGTATTGCAGTTCGTGTGACGAAGGTTTTGCAGAGAGGTTTGGATTTTGTCCCGATTGCGGCGCTCAGCTGCAGGCCTTTGAGATGAATCCGCTTGAAGCCGCGAATTCCGTTACCGACTCATCTGACGACGTTAGTTCGTTCGAAACTATTCAGGCTGGCCCGGGTTCGATCGAATCGGAATTTATAGAGCAGCCCGAGGTTCTCTCTACGGCCGCGGCTGATGAGATCGAAATTTCCGAACCCGAAGTAGAAGGCGCGGTGATCGAAGCGCAGCCGGCAGAGACCGCGGCTGATCTTTCGCCCGCGATCGACCTCGACGAGGAGAGCGAGCCGGTCGAAATTGAAGAAGAGCCAACATCTGTAACGGCTCCGGCGTTTGTTTTTCAAACACCGCCTATGTATGCCGATGGGCCGTCGGTCAATGCTTATGTACCTGACGAAGGCTTTCACGTCACGATGGTCCAGGAAAAGAACGGCAAACAGCGAAACCTGCTTCTGCTGGGCGCATCGGCCCTTATGCTTACCCTGACGCTCGGCGCGTGGGGCGTTTCTTTATTTTCGAAGGATCTCGGTGTCGGTGCGATCGGCGACGAGCGTTCACTCGCTTTGCTGATCGAAGAAGTTCCGATGCCGGTCGAAGATGAGCCGGAAAAGAAAAAGGACGATAAAGGCGGCGGCGGTGGTGGCGGCGGCCGTGAAGAAAAGACCGAGGTCAACCAGGGCGATCTTGCCGACCAGAGCCGCACTCCAACCCGGCCACCCGACTCTAAAGTTTTTCGCAGCGATTTCGAACTGAAAACTCCTCCTCCGCAAACAGAAGGCGACAAGAAATTCGAAAAAAAATATAACGTCTGGGGCGATCCCAATGCGTTGTCGACACTGGCTTCTAACGGAACCGGAACAGGCGGCGGCATGGGCAGCGGAAACGGACGAGGACAAGGAAGCGGCAACGGAACCGGAACGGGCAGTGGTTCAGGTTCGGGTTATGGCGGTGGCAATGGAAACGGTAACGGCAACGGAACCGGCGACGGCAATGACGGTGGGCCGCCTCCGCCGAGCGTACCAAAGGTCACGAGCGAACTGAAGATCTTGTCAAAGCAAAAGCCGTCATATACGGATGCGGCCCGTCAGAATAACGTTCAGGGAACAGTCACGCTGCGTGTTACGTTTTTGGGATCAGGACAGATCGGCAGCATCTCGACCATCAGCGGTTTGCCGCACGGTCTGACCGAGCAGGCAATAGCCGCGGCGAGAAACATTCGCTTTGAACCTAAAAAAGTAAACGGTGTGCCGGTGGCGGTAAGTCGGCCGGTGACATTCAGTTTCTCGATCTACTAATTGAGAGTTGTGTAAATGAAAAAGGAGTCGCTCAATGGCGGCTCCTTTTTTGTATATCTGGAACGGAATTTTAGATCGAGTCGTTT
>JBDTMQ010000326.1:0-2148 GCA_039934155.1 Acidobacteriota bacterium
CCACGCTGCGGGCGACCCCGGACCGCCAGCCGCGGCTTTCAGCAAGATAATCTGTAAGTAATGCGACAAGTTGATTCGGCGTAATAAACGTTCCGTCGCTGTCAATGATCCCAAACCGGTCAGCATCACCGTCGGTGGCTAGACCCATCGTCATTTGATTCTCAAGCAAATAATCCTTGAGTTCCCTTAAATGTTTCTCGCTGGGTTCCGGAGCTTGTCCTCCGAACGTAACGTCACGCCAGTCATGTAGAGTAACGACCTCAAGCCCTGAATTGCGAAGCACCGTATCCAAATACCCGCGGCCCGTACCCCACAAGGGATCGAATACAAATCGCCCATGGGCTTCGGCGATGACGTCAAATCGGATCTTTGTATGAAGGTCTGCAAGATATGCCGGTTTCGGATCATATTCTCCAGTACGACCCTTTGCCGCGGAGTCGTCTTTAACATCAGCGGCTATCGCGGCCTCGATCTCTGAGGTTACCTCGGGTAACGCGGGAGCCCCGTCAGATGTCGAGAACTTGATTCCTTGATATTCGGGCGGGTTGTGCGACGCCGTAAAATTGATACCGCCGCCTGACGCCTTTGATCTGATCGCATGTGAAATGGTGGGTGTAGGGGTCAGGCCCTGACATAAAAGAACGTCAATTCCTGCCTCTGCCGCAATCGCCGCCGAAAAGGTCGAAAATTTTTCGCCCATGAATCGCGAGTCGTGACCAATGATGACGGCTTTTCCAGGCTCGGCCTTTTTCAAATATCTGCAGATCGCCCGGGTAACCCGGCCCACATTCTCAAAGGTAAAATCTTCGGCAATTATCGATCGCCAACCAGAGGTGCCAAATCGAATGGACATATCTCACAAAGACGAAAGGCATTCACAGCGATCTCTAAATCCCTTATCTAGCTCAACGATATTTAGTTGAATTTGATTTTTCCCTGGGGCGAATTTGACCCGATTTCCCTTGAAGTGTTGAAAATTTATCATACAGAATTAAGTTGTGTAAAGAAAAATATTCGGAGGTTAACTTCTTTGTTTATTTCGATTTATTGAATTCGCCTTCAAGTAGTAGGTAATCTAGGTGCTTAAAGGTGGACATTTAGTAGACGTTTTCAAGACGCTGAGTTTCAACCTTTATTTCTAGGGCGGAATGCCGCTTTTTATTTTTTTAGGCTTGTATGGATCGAAATCCCGATTAAGCAGTGGCTTAATATCTTTTCTTAGGTGCTTGCCAGACATCCACATCTTAAGCGATAAGCTCCAAGTGTGTCATAACGCAACGTCTAGCTTCAGTTGCCGGGATCTGTGTCTTTTTGAGTCGCGAAGCTCAAGGGCTACGATATTCCTGAAAGTAGTAATTGCTCAACTCAAAGGGCTTAGGGAATTTGTGTTATTTGGAGTTATTGGCACAACTGTTGCAATTGCTCACTTTGAGCTGGTCCGCGCGTTTTATTCTAAATTACCTATTTGATAGTGATTGGCCAGATTGTTTGAGCACGTTTGTCGTGTGGAGAGTTTTCTTATTATGAGACCTGTAAAGCATTTTGAAAAAGGTTTGACTTACATCGCTTCTGGGGCCTTTAAGGCCGTCAAGTCGATCAATCAGTACAAGCCAAATGAATCGTTCATTCCCAAATGGTCAGACAAGCCGCTGCTCAAGTCGTGGCAAAAGACCAAACCCACCCTTGGTTTTCCGCGGACGACAGATTCGCTGTGCCCCAACTGCGTCATCGAGGCTCGCGAAGAGATTCTGTCGGGCAAAAAGGACGTTTCTGTTCTTATCAATGACAAGGTGGGCGAGATCAAGGCCCAGATCATCGAGCGTGATGGCCAGGTGTGGATGATCAAGGATTGTCCTACGCACAGCCATTTCGAAGACATGATGGCGATCGATTCTGGCTTTCTCAAGCATATCGAATCGCTTTTCCCCGGCCGCGACATCGACGCGCACAATGACGAAAAGTTGCACAATCACGGCACGTCGTCGGTCAAATACGGCCGCGGAGCGGTGTTGACGGTCGATCTGACCAACCGCTGCAACATGATGTGCGATCCGTGTTTCATGGACGCCAACCAGGTCGGTTTTGTCCATGAACTGTCAATGGAAGACGTCCAGGAAATTCTTGATAACGCGATCCAGATCAAGCCGC
>JBDTMQ010000327.1:0-2272 GCA_039934155.1 Acidobacteriota bacterium
TGCCGAGATCAAACGGCGTACGCAGCCATGGGACATCGTGGTGATCGGCGGCGGGGCGACCGGCGGCGGCTGCGCGCTTGCCGGCGCATCGCGCGGCCTCGACGTTTTGCTGCTTGAGCAGCACGATTTTGGCAAAGGGACGTCAAGCCGCTCGACCAAACTGATCCACGGCGGCGTACGTTATCTCAAACAGGGAAATTTTTCGCTTGTAAGAGAAGCTCTGCGCGAACGCGGGTTGCTGCTTCGCAATGCTCCGCACGTGGTCAAAGATCAGATCTTTGTGATCCCGTGTTATTCCCTTTGGCAAAAACTTTTCTACGGTCTGGGAATGAAAGCCTACGATCTGATGTCAGGAAGTTCCGGTATCAGCGGATCACGTATGCTGTCGCAGAGCGAAACGCTCGACCGCATTTCTTCTGTCAGATCTGACCATCTCGCCGGCGGCGTTCAATACCACGACGGGCAATTCGACGACAGCCGTCTTTTGATCGATATTCTTCGCACCGCGAGTCGGAGGGGCGCGGTCGTCTTGAATTATGCAAAGGTTCAGACCATAGATCGGGACACGGGTGGAAAATTAACAAGCCTTTCATTCGAAGACAAAGAAACGGCCGGGCGCATCAACGTCAGTGGAAAGGTTTTCATTAACGCTGCCGGAATATTTTCAGACGAGGTGCGACGTATGTCGGACAGCACCGCGGAAAGAAAATTGACATTCAGCCAGGGCGTTCATCTTGTTTTCGATCGACGTTTCCTGCCTGGCGATGCCGCGATCATGATCCCAAAAACAAGCGACGGCCGTGTGCTCTTCTGCATTCCGTGGCACGATCACGTAGTGATCGGCACCACCGATACGCCGGTCGCAATACCCGAGCTCGAACCTGAGGCAATGAACGCTGAGATCGATTTCATTCTCGAAACGGCCGCCGGCCATTTGAAAATAAAACCACTCAGGGCTGACATCTTAAGTGTTTTTGCAGGCATTAGGCCGCTCATTAAAGATCCTTCCAGCATCAAAACGTCGTCGCTGTCGCGGGGGCACGAGCTCTACGTCGACCCTTGGGGTTTGGTGACCATCACAGGCGGAAAGTGGACGACCTACAGGCAAATGGCCGAAGATGCTGTGGACAAAGCGACTGAGGTCGGCCGCCTCGCCAAAATGAAATGCGTGACCAAAGACCTTGCGGTGATCCCGCCGCTAAAACATGCCGGTGCCGGTGAATTCTTACACCCGAGTTTACCTTACACTCGCGAGGATGTTGTCGCCGCCGTCCGCGACGAAATGGCTCGGACGGTCGAGGATGTTCTCGCCCGACGGATGCGTGCCCTGTTTTTAGATGCCCGGGCGGCGATCGACATCTCTGCGAAGGTGGCCTCGATAATGGCCGGGGAGCTGGGAAAGGGTCCCGATTGGGTCAGGAACGAGGTCGAGGTATTCAGAGAGCTTGCTGGTTCATATTTAGCTCCGACTGCTTAAGAGGCTTCGGGATCATTTTTTGCCCAGGTTTGCTATTCGGTCGAGACGACCTTTTCGCCCTGCAGTGCGGCGTGCAGAGTATGCCAGCTAAGTGAGGCGCATTTAACGCGGGCCGGAAATTCGAGAACGCCCGCAAATATTTTAAGTTTGCCTAGACGGTTCTCGTCAGTTTCTATATCAAGCTCGCCGGTTACCATCCTATGAAATTCATTGAACAGTTCCTCGGCCTCTTCGCGGCTTTTGCCTTTGACCGATTGTGTCATCATCGACGCTGATGCCTTTGAGATCGCGCAGCCCGAACCTTTGAAAGCCACCTCGCTTACCGAATCGCCGTCCATCTTTACGTAGACGCGCAATGCGTCCCCGCACAACGGATTCTTCCCGTCGGCATATTGATCGGCATCAGCTATCTCACGAAAGTTGCGGGGATTTTTATTATGTTCAAGAATCACTTCTTGATATAGATCACTTAATTCTGACATTGCTACAAAAGCTCAATAAATTCCTCGGTCGAAATGCCGCATTGAGCAAGGATCGCTCTCGGGGTTCCAGTCTTGACGGTTTGGTGGTTTGGAACGGACGTACGCAACTGTCCCTTTCTAAGGATAAAATGACTGCCGGTGACGTGATCGACCTCAAACCCCGCTCGCTCCAATGCCTTCAGCACACGCTTTGGCTTGAGGTCACGCGGCAATTTGCTCATTTTCAATTCTTACCCGCACTGGAAAAGCCAACTTGTCCTCAGGAATAGGGTCACCATGTTTTATCAGGCTGATCAAATAACCTTCAATTGCG
>JBDTMQ010000328.1:0-3285 GCA_039934155.1 Acidobacteriota bacterium
ATGTCCGATCAGCGGCGGCAGACCCGTCGGGCGTTCGATATCTCTTATGACCACATCCATTTTTAACTTATCGAGTATTTTGCGGCTTTAGCAAAAAAATAAAAAGGCCCGCGGATCGAAACTCCGCGAGCCTGATCCCTTACCAGAGTCATGTTAATACGGGTAAGTATTAGCGTCGATCAAAACATCTGCGATGCGACGCCGGGCAGCCACGGTATCGACCGGCGAATTATTCTTGGTAAAGCGTTTAAGTGCCGCAAGAAGCGTGCGTGCCTCGTCACCTTCGCTCATCGCGGCGATCGTATTCTTCGCCTTGGCCTCTACGCGTTGGATGGCGTCATTGCAGAACACGGCCGCCATATCGGCATAGCGATCATGAGACTCACTTACGCTGCGTGACGCAGATTTTTTGACGCGAAGAATTGCAGTTTCCATCTGGTATGCATCCATTATGATGTCGGCACAGTTGAGCAATATCTCTTGCTGTTCGGCCAAGCTCATCATGTATTTTTGGGCTGCGGTACCGAGAACCATCAACGCGATCTTTTTGGCATTATTCGCGAGCCGCGTCTCGGCCGCAAGCAGACCCTCGTCTGTGTCAAACGACATCTGGGGGCTCAAGAGCTCGTCCTGAAGCGCCTTGGCCGCGGGAATTATACCGAGCTTTCCTTTCATCGCACGCTTCATTAATTGGCCCGGTATCAGGAGGCGATTGATCTCGTTGGTACCCTCAAAAATGCGGTTGATGCGTGAATCGCGATACGCCTTTTCGGCCGGATAATCGGCCGAATAACCATAGCCGCCGTAGATCTGGACCATCTCGTCGACGACATAATCGAGCGCCTCGCTGCATGCGACCTTGTTGATCGACGACTCGACCGCGTATTCCTCGATCGACTGCAGCTTTTTCTCATTATCCGCGCCGTCGCCTATCAGCGCGTCGATCATCCCGACCGTGCGGTAAGTGATCGATTCGGCCACCCATGTTCGGATCGCCATCTCGGCCAGCTTGTGCTTGATCGCACCGAACGACGAGATCGGCTTGTTGAACTGATGGCGTTCATTGGCATAGCGAACGGCCTCGTGTATGGCGAGTTTTGCCCCGCCCGTGACAGATGCGCCCAGCTTGAATCGGCCGACGTTCAGGATATTGAATGCGATCTTGGCGCCGTCGCCGACCTTGCCGATAAGATTTGTCGCGGGGATCGTACAGTCTGAGAGAATAAGCGGGGTCGTGGAAGACGACTTGATGCCCATCTTATGCTCCTCGCTGCCCGGACGGCAGTTTTCGCTTCGCTCGACGACGAAGGCCGAGAATTTTTCCTTCTCGCCGTCGACCTTTGCAAAGACGATATAAACATCGGCAAAGCTGCCGTTCGAGATGAACATCTTCTCGCCGTTCAGCGTGTAGGTCTTGCCATCCTCGCTGAGCCTTGCCGTAGTCTTTGCACCCTGTGCGTCAGAACCCGAGCTCGATTCGGTCAGGCAATAAGCTGTCACGACCTCGCCCGAAACGATCTTTGGTATCCAGTGCTTTTTCAATTCTTCGGTGCCGAAATAGAGAATTGGAAGCAGGCCGATCGAGGTTTGCGCTCCGAATGTAGTGCCAAAGCCGCCGGCGCGGCCCATCATCTCGGCGATGACAACGCCCGTCGTTTGGTCGAGACCCAGTCCGCCGAATTCTTCGGGTATGGTCGCACCTAAAAGGCCGAGCTCGCCGCCTTTTTTGACCAGATCGCGGGCAATGTTCCAATCGTGTTTTTCCATCGCCTCGAGATTGGGCCTGACCTCGTTATCGATGAATTCGCGTGTGGTCTCGCCGATCATCCGCTGCTCGTCGTTAAAGTCCTCAGGCGAGTGGATATCGGTCGTCTCGGCGATCAGGAATTCGCCGCCTTTTAGATATTCGCGTTCCATTTTTGCGTCCATTTGTGGTTGTTTCGTCCGGTAAAGATTTAGGCTCCAATAATACTGAATGAATGTTCATTCAGTCAAGCCTGAAGCGCGATTGGCCCCATTCACAATTTATCGCTTGCCATTTCGTTGCCTAGATCGGAAACTCACCGTAAAACATCGTTATGCCGCTGCCCGGATAGTGGTGGCTAAACTGTTGGGACGTCTGTGTCACGACCTTTCCCTGTGTATTCGAGTAATGCCAGACAACGTCGCCGATAAAAAATCCGACGTGTTTTTTTCTCACATTGTCTATGGTCTTTTTGGCGAGATGTACGTTGGATTTATCAGTGATGAATATAAGGCCGCAGGAAATATCTTTAGGCCGGTCGGACCAAACGCCGACGCGGCGGCATTTCGGGAAAAGATCGACCACGCGGACGGTCGCCCCGTCCGAACTTGAGCCCTTGCCGGTATCGGCAAAGCAAGTATAGCCGAACTTATATTTGGCAATGTGACTGACAAAATGCGCGCAGTGATTGGCGCCGGCATCAACGTATCCGCACGGGCAGATCTCAGAGATCTTTTTCCCGACCAGCGTGCCCAGCTCGTTAGGCGTCGGCTGATATGTCATATTTCAAAAGCTCCTGATCGCTCGGGTTAAATAAAGCCATTAGAAATTGACGGATATCTTACCTTTTCTTGCCGTTTACCGCGAGAGGATCAAATACGCTCTTTCCACGTCACATCGATTTTCGGACAGCGCGAGTCATTACGTGGAGTGCTGAGTGACAGACAGCAGGTTTCCGTCAGGATCTTTGAACCGGGCCACCTGAGTACCGTCCGGCGCCGTCCAGACGCCCTGTCCGTCCTGTTCCATCCACGGGAAATCGTAGATCTCGAATTTGACTCCCCGTTCCGTCAGGCCCGTCACGGCCCTCGCAATATCGTCCACTTCCCACCCAAGTACCGAAAACGGATGCGGCGTGAACTCTTTCACCGGCGTAAGGCGAAGCATGTTGCCGCCAGTGTCGAAAACAAGAGCAAACTGATCGTCAAACTTGAAAGTTAAGCCCAAAGTTTTCTCGTAAAAATCCTTGGCCTCATCTTTCTTAACAGTTGGAATAAGAATTACAGGTTTGGAATTTCCCAGCATCGCCGCCTCCACCAATTAATCGATCCGCTCAAATATCCCAGCCGCGCCCATGCCGCCGCCGACGCACATTGTGACCATGCCGTAGCGTGCATTTCGGCGTTTTAACTCTTGCAGGATCGTCGCGGTCAGTTTGGCACCGGTGCATCCCAAGGGGTGACCGAGGGCGACTGCCCCGCCGTTGACGTTGACCTTGGCTGGGTCCGTCTCGAGCAGTTTCATAACGGAAAGACCCTGAG
>JBDTMQ010000329.1:0-5274 GCA_039934155.1 Acidobacteriota bacterium
TCCCAATGTTACGTTCACCGACGAACCAAAAGACAGCGATTTCACGGCAATGGTCGCCTGGTCATGATAACAGGCCACAACTGCGTCAAACTCACCTTTAAAGCCTCGCAAAAAAATAGTATCCGGTGAAAACGGACCGCTGACGATGATTCCCTTTTCGCGGCATTGATGGATCGCGGGCGAGATCGTCGCCGCCTCCTCGCCGCCGAACATCCCATTTTCCGATGCATGAGGATTTAGACCGGCGACGGCTATGCTCACCCGTTTTCCAAGGATTCGTGACAGCTCACGGTCGGTAAATTCGATCAAGTCGGAAAGGCTTTCAATAGTAACGGCGTCGATCGCGTTCCGCAGCGATACATGGGTGGACAGCAGAACCACGCGCAGTTCGCCGGCGAAAAAACTCATCGCAAAACGATCAGTTCCCGTAAGCTGTGCAAAAAACTCTGTGTGTCCGGGAAACTCGTACCCGCCGAGCGAAAGCGATCGCTTATTGATCGGGGCTGTGGCGATGGCATCTATCCGGCCATTCTTCCACAGATCCACTGCCGCGATTATATATTCGCCTGCGGCCCGGCCGGCAGCCGCGGATTCGACGCCAATTAGGGGAGACTCAGGAAGATTTGCGAGATCGATAACCTCACATTTGCCCGGGTGAATATCTGAACTTTCGCCAAAGTCGGTCAGGTCGAAGGCGAGGTCCAAGCACTCTTTTACCTCGCTTAGAAATCGGGCATCGCCGATCAGTACCGGGCGGCAAATTGCTGAAACTGACTGATCCGCGACAGCTTTTAAAGAGATCTCGGGTCCGATCCCGGCCGGGTCGCCCGTCGTTATCCCGACTATGGGACGGTTGTCGATGGAGTTACGAGGATCTGGTTGCGGTCGTTCTTTCGCGGTCATTAACACGTCATGGCCCAATACTATTGCTCATCGGCCTTGAACATGTATTTTATACTATGTTTTGGTAGAAGGATATTTGGGGCCACTTTACGATTGACCTTCAAGGAATCCAGGTCGTACCATTCGATTGTTCCACGGATCTCTTCGTTGTCCTGAAGAATAATTACCATCTCGGTGCGAGCATCGATCTGCTTGCGATAATAGTAAACCTCAGCAAACGTCTCGACGGGCGGAGCCTTTTTTTTGGAATCTCCGCTGTCCTGTCTGGAAAAATTTCCCATATAAGATCTTGATCCTGTTAATCAGCCTGCCGTCGAATAAATGTCGGAACATCCAGGTTCTCTTCGCCTTTTATATCCTGTGTATTAAACACAGTGGACGGCGCGCTGTTGACGGCCGCCTGGGCCTCCATTGCACGCGGCTGCGGCATCATCAGTTGCACCTGGCTGTCAAACCCGGTAGCGATGACCGTGACCTTGATCTCATCCGTCATATCGGGCTTGATGACGCTTCCCCAAATGATATCGGCTGAATCGTCGGCTTCGCCTTCGATCATTCCGATCGCATCCTCGATTTCGCCAAGCGGCATTTCCGGTCCGCCGGTCACATTGATCAAAGCCGCCTTGGCGCCAGTTATCGAATTCTCCTCAAGCAGTTTGTAATCAAGCGCTGCGCGCATTGCCTTCGATGCCGCATCTTCGCCGCTGGCGGTCCCGATTCCCATCAACGCAACGCCGCGGCCGCGCATCACGGTCGTCACATCGGCGAAATCCAGGTTGATGATGCCCGGTGTTGTGATCAGGTCGGTAATGCCCTGTACGGCCTGCAGCAGAATATCGTCGGCGCGTCGAAACGCATCGAGAAGGGTAATGCGCTCTTCAACCTCACGAAGCTTTGAGTTCGGTATCGTGATGATCGTATCGACACAGCCGCGAAGCTCGGCGAGTCCGTTCTCGGCTTGAGCCATTCGCTTTTTGCCCTCGACCGCGAAAGGTTTGGTCACAACAGCAACGGTCAAAGCGCCCAGCTCGATAGCGAGTGACGCAACGACAGGAGCTGCGCCTGTTCCCGTCCCGCCGCCAAGGCCGGCTGTAACGAAAACCATGTCCGATCCTTCCAAAACGTCCAGGAGTTTTTCGTGGTCCTCAAGCGCCGCTTCACGGCCAACCTCAGGATTTGATCCGGCGCCCAGTCCTCTTGTCGAGCGGCTGCCAAGCTGGATCTTTAGCGGAGCCTTTGACGCATTGAGCGCCTGCAGGTCTGTATTTGCGACGATAAACTCGACACCGTTTATCCCGGCATCGATCATTCGATTAACGGCGTTGCCGCCGCCGCCGCCGACTCCGATCACTTTGATCCTGGCGCCCGTGATCGGCGGCTCGTCAATAAACATTCTTATTCCGCTATTTTTCATTAAAGACCTTCCGTATATTTTGTTGTCCAAACCGCTTGCGGACCTGTGAAGCTACAAGCTGGTGAAGCGTTGATGAGCCTTTTCGATTTCAACAATATATTGTATCAATGGCGAAGTAGCATACAACGATTTGTGCCAAAAATCTAGTCCCGAGATTGATTTTATTTAAATTTTCCGCGCAAATTCTCGAACCATTCCGCCATTTTTCTAGTCGGCGATTTGCCTCCCGAATTGTTCTCGCGGATCTGGGTCCGCATTGACATCAAAGCAAGGCCAAAAGCCACTGCCCACTCGGGCGTCTGGGCCTCGACCGCTAATCCGCCAAAGGTTTCCAGGTCAGGAAATCCGAGTCGGGTCGGTGCGTCGAAAACCTGTTCAGCGATTTCGACCATTCCTTTTGTCATCGAACCGCCGCCGGTCAGTACCACACCGCTCGAAATTTGGGCGCCGGAATTAGATGTCTCTCGCGCGATATATTGAAGCAGTTCAACGGCGCGCGGCTGCATAATATCGCATAAGATCTCTTTCGAGAGGCCGCGTGCCTCGCTGCGGCCGACCGGCATGATCTCGATCATTTCCGAACGCTCATCATCATCCATCAAGTAGGATGCGACACAACCGTATGCATGCTTTATCTTGGTCGCTTCCTGTATTGAAACCCTCAGTCCGACGGCAATATCCTTTGTAAAATGCAGGCTGCCAAATGGGAAGACGGCCGAATGCTGCACCGCCCCGCGACCAAAGATCGTAAGGCTTGTGATCTCAGATCCGATATTAACGATCGCACAGCCGTATTCACGGTCGTCGTCAGAAAGCGTGCTTTCGGCCGCCGCTAACGGCTCGAGAACCATTTGGTCGACATCGAGGCCGGCACGTCGAACAGCCTTTTCCAGGTTTTGCCGGCCGGCGCTCGGACCGGTCACAATGTGTACCAGGGATTCGAGCCTCGCACCGCTCATCCCGACCGGTTCGGTTATCCCGTCCTGCCCATCGATAATAAACTCCTGGGGCAGCCGGTCAAAGATCTCCCATCCGGACGGGAGCTGCATAGCGCTTGCCGACTCTATCGCTCGTTCTACATCTTCGTCGGTGATCTCTCGACCCGAACCCGCGACGGCAACAACACCATTCTTATTCTCACCGCGATAATGTTCACCTGAAAGATTCACGACAGCCGACCGCACCTCAAGTCCGCTGACGCGTTCGGCTTCGCCGACCGCCTTTCGGATAGACTCTGAAACGGCCTCGGCTCCGGTCACGATGCCGCGGCGCAAGCCTCTGGACTCGACGGTCCCGATACCGACGATGTCCATCTTTCCGTTCTCGGCCGGTTCACCGATAACACACCTTATACGGCTTGTTCCGATATCGAGCCCAATTGCGTGAATTTCACGGTTCATAAATTATTGAGACTTTCGCGGCGCGAGGATCATATTAGAGCCGACGAGATCGACCGCTTCAAATGTTTCGCCCTTGCCGACAATAGCGCCGATGCCGCGTCTGAGATGCTCGGCAAAATTGTCGCGTCCGACTCCTATTGAGACTGCCGCACCTGAATCCTGTGTTACAGCACGCGGTTCCCGAAGGTCAGATAGATTGACGGCTGTGACCCGGGCGGCCAGGTCGAACTCTTTCCATTCAACCAGCATCTTGCCGTACATCTTAACGCGTTCCAGATTCTCGCGGTCGGCTTTCTCCGATTTTTCCTCGTCCCATCCGGTCATAAAGAACGGCATTCCCGGCTCCTCTTTCTCGGCGCGTGCTAGTATCCGGGCTTCGCCGTCGACTAAAAAATCACCGCCGGCCAATCTAACCACGACGAGCGGCTCGCGTTCAAAAACAGAGATCCGCAAGCCGTTCGGCAGAACGCGTGAAACAGCGGCCGACTTAACGAATGGCAGCTTTTCGATCCGCGCTTTCAGCTCGGCGAGATCTGCGTTCCAAACGCCCGAGCGTTCGGTCTGAGCGACAATGATCTTTTCGATATCCGCCTTGGAGGATCTTTCGGTACCCACGACCTCGACGGCTGTCACGTTAAAAAAGGTCGAAGCGGTAACCGTCCGATAACCTAAAAAGCCCAGGGCGGAGAGACAAACCAGGATACAAAAGCTCAAGAACAAGGGAAGGACAAAGCCTGCCCCGCGACCCGTCGAACGCTTTGGTTTTGAACGAGGGGCTGACCGTCGTTTCGTGTTTCCGCGTGTGCCTGTTGAGGTTTTTCGATTTGTAGTCTTTTTTGTCATGGTAATTCAGGAACCCTGATCGATCTAATTCTGTAATACTTCAAGCATTTCATCCGAAAGCCTGGTCACGTTGCCTGCCCCAAGCGTGATCAGCAGGTCGCCCTCGACAAGCGACGGTGCCACCTTGCCGGCCGCAGTCTCAATGTCGCCGATAAATGTCGCGTTCTTATGTCCGTATTTTCGAATATTTTCGGTCAATACTTCGGCTGTGATGCCGTCGATCGGCTGCTCGCTCGCGGCATAAATATCGAGCACGAAAAGGACATCGGCGTTATTGAATGCGAGAGCAAATTCATCCATCAATTCCTGCGTGCGCGTATATCGGTGAGGCTGGAAAACAACGACCGTCCGTCGACCGCCGCCGCTGTTTTTGGCCGCTGACAGGGTCGCCAGGATCTCGGTCGGATGATGCCCATAATCGTCTATGACCGTTACGCCCCGTGCTTCGCCCTTGAACTGAAACCGCCGGTTGGCGTTCTTAAATCCGGCAAATGCCTTTGCGATACGCTCGAACGGGATCTCGAGCTCGAGCCCAACGGCTGTCGCCGCAAGCGCATTATAGACGTTGTGTTTGCCCGGCACCGGCAGGTCGATCTTTCCGAGCACGTCCGGACCCTTCCATACGATAAAACTCGTCCCGAAAGAGTCATTATATTTGATCTCATGAGCCGAAATATCGGCTTGCGCCGTCAGACCGTATGTAACCCGCCGCCG
>JBDTMQ010000330.1:0-8033 GCA_039934155.1 Acidobacteriota bacterium
GAGAGCGCCGCTTCGCAGGTTTCGAGCGTAGCGGCGATATCTGCATTCGCGATGTAAATGCGATGCACGGATTCGGTCGCGTCACGCACGGCCGATGTTTCGGCAAAATGCTGATCAAGATCTTTGAAAGATTCGAGCTGTTCGATAATTATTAAACGGTCGCTTTCGAGCCGTTCGAGATTTTTTTCGATCTTTGAGATCGCTTCGCGATATTCCCCCTCGCGGGCAGATTCGGCGACGTAGAGCTTGATCTTGCCGGCCGGGTCGTCGAGGCGTGCAAGCGTCGCAACAGCCACGGCTAGTGACGATTCGAGTTCAGGCAGCTCGGCCGTTTGCGAAACCAGTGTTTCACGCTCGTCTTTTAATCGCGTTCCCTCTTCCCTGATCTCGGTCTCGCGTTCCTTTAGGGTGATCAGTCGGGCGGACAATTTTTCGGCTTCTTGGGAAAGTTTCAGCGCGGCCCCCAGGCTGTTCTGTTCGGTCTCAAGCGATACGATGCTGACCCGTAGCTCGGTAAACTGACTGGTAATAAAGGCTTCGAGGGTCTCGCCCTCTTTCAGATTCAGACAGCGTGCCGAAAGTATCGGGCACAAGCCATTCAGTATCTCTTGCTGAAATGCAGCGTCGCGGTCGAGACTTGCCTGAAGCCGTGCGAGCTCACGAATTATCTCGGCGTCGCGTTTTTGAAGCCCGTCGAGGTCGCCGGCGTTCTTTATTCCCGTTTCGATCTCGTTGATCTGAGATTGATTAGCGCGATAGGCTTCGCGAAGCCGAACGATCTTGTCATCAATGCTGGCGAGCTGTGTGCCGGAAGCTTTCAATTCAGCGATCCGCGAACGGATCGCTAAAACATCGGTCTCGAGTTTTGACTGTTCGGCCGCTGCTTCGGTCAACGAGGCCGCCGCGGCGTGTGCATTGAGAGCGTTCACAAGCCGCTCGGCTGCGATCTTTTTCTCAGAACGGACCGACGCTTCGGCCGTATCGACCTTGGCCGCTTCGAGTCTCAGCCGCTCACGTTCGACGCGTTCACGTTCAAGCTCCCGCAGCCGGGCAATGGCCGCGTCGTACCGCTCAGCGTCTTGTCTCGACGAGTTTACCGCTTCAGCGGCGGTACGCGCGCGTTCTGCCTCGGCCGACCGGTGCGCGGCGACGAGCTTGCCCTGTTCGTGGGCCGACATCGCTGCATCGCGGCGAGCCCTGGCGTCAGAAAACTGTGTTTCTTTGAGGTCAAAGGCATCGACGACCGCGGTTCCGGCGGCAATGGCGACGTTCGTCTTTTCTACTTTGGATGAGAATTCGGCGACGCGTTCGGCCGCGATGCGGCATTCATTTTCGACGGCTTCGAATCGCCCAAGTTCGCCCTCGTAACGGGCGATGCCGACGCTCGCGTCGGTTATCTGCTGCCCGATGAACCGCGACGTTTTAAGCAGTTCATCCGAACCGCGACGATATTCCTCGACCTTTAAAAGCTTGTCGAAAGCCCGTTTTCGTTCAGCCGGCGATTCGAGAAAGATCGCTGTAAACGTGCCCTGCGGCACGCCGATGGCACGCCGAAAAAGTGAATCGAGATCGGTCCCCGCCTCAACGCCTAGGTGCTGCCACAAAAAGCGGCAGACCTCTTCTTTTTTGTCGGCGATGCGGGTCTTAAGTGCGGGATCGTAAACGTAGTAGCCTGTCCCGGTGTCGCGATAGACGGTATAAAGGCGCTCGTCGAGACCGCTTTCGATCGTCACGCGGGCAATGCCTTTTTTAGCACCGCGGCGAACGAAATCCTCTTTCTTGTAATCAAGCAGATCGAACAGCGTCCAGGCGACGGCCTCGATGATCGTCGTTTTTCCCGCGCCGTTCTCACCCGAAATTACGGTCGTGCCGCGTGAGAATTCGAATGTGGATTCGGCGTGAGATTTAATATTCTCGAGCTCGACCTTACAGATGTGCATAAAAAACCGGGCGCAGGTTATAGTTTAGATTCTAGTTCAATCGCCCGGAAATAAAAAATATAAGAGGCCGTTTGGATCGATGTGTTTGTATGCAAAAATGAGGCGAGTGGGCAATTTATGAAAATACTTCCGGGTGAGACGGTACTGGTCGTTCTGCACACGCCGCGTGAGAAACTGATCGGCATTCTCGACGAGATAAACGCCGCCGGCGTAAGCATGCGCGCGATCGACCTCAGCTATTTTGACGACTGGTGCCGTTCGATCGCGTCGGATGAACAGTTCCTGCCGATGACCGACAGTTTTTTGCCGATGTGGCGCATCGAGCGAATAATGCGAGACGAGGGCGCCGCCGATGCCCCGTCGATGGCCGAGCAATTCGAAAAGCGGACCGGACGGAAGTTGGGTGAATTTTAGCTACTGATAATTTATCGCGATGCTGCCGCTGCTGGTGGTGAGTTTTACAGTCGAATCGCCCGAACCGATGACGGCACCGAGATTCTTGGCACGCTCTATCTTGTTGTTATAAAGATATTTAAGCGGAACGGCGGAATTGAATTCGCCAAAACCATACGAAGCAGTGATGGTACACGATGTGTCTTTGGGAACAAGGAGCCTGATCGAACCATTCGAGGTCTTGAAATTATAGAGACCGCCCGAGAGAAATTTACCGCTGAAAAGCACCGAGCCGGTGATCGAATTCGATTCGATCTGTCGATGCTGAACCTTTTGCATAGAGATGGCGCCGCTATTCGTCTTTGCCTTAAAAAGATCGCCGATGCCGCCGGGATTTACTTCATAGGCGACGATGTTGCCGGTCCCGCTCTCAAGCGAAATGGCGCCGCTTGAATTCTCGACCGAGACATCGCCCTGATAGGTAGCCGCGGTAATGCCGCCCGAAATGTTTCGCAACGAGATATTGCCTTCGACATTCTTGACGAAAACCTTTCGCACTGAATCGACCATTGTCTGGGTCGTCCGGCCCGAGATCGTCAGGCTCGACTTGACGGGTACGTCCATTTCTATAGTATCGCCCGAGATGCATTCCGACATTTGTCCGGCGGCGGGCGGCGCGGCGGCCAGATTTGAGATCAAAAGCCAAACGGGTTTGCCCGAATCCTCGCTCTTTTCGAGCACCCGAACGCCGATGCGACTGCCGTTCTTCACAAAAACGCGAACCTCGTCACGCTCCCAGCCGTTGATCCTGAGTCGGCCATTAAGCACGCAAATGCGAATGCTCGCACTCGGATCGACAGCGATCGATTTTTCGGTAGTTTCGCCGTCGTTCTGCCTCATTCGCCGAAAACCCGGCAGCATCGGTCCGACGCGGTCCGGCAAGGGCATGACTGGCGAGGCTGCTTTCGCTGGCTTGGTTTCCTTCGATTTCTCTTCTTTGGGCTTGTCTTGACCAAAAACGGCCGCAGTAACGCCGCTCAAAAGGCACAGCGATATTGCGACCCGGATCAATTTGTTCCCGCAACTTTTCATCAGATACATTTTCCCGACAGCTATCGAATGCTTGCCATAAGCTCCTCGCGCTGTGCCACCGAATTTAACAGATCTATTTTGTCCTGATATGAGGAATATAGCACTTGTCTGGCAGATTGGTTCTTAGGATTCTTTTTGACGACATCACGCATCTTTTTGATCGAATCGTCAACGACGGCCATGTCGCGTTCAAACGCAACGCGGGTTGACGGCGTAAGGATCGCATCCTTTTGCCCCTCGACGTTCTCTTTAAGGCCGACAATGGTCTTTACATAAGTCTCTTCGCCCGGCAGATACTGAATCGCAGGCTGGACAGATGCGGACGCCATCCGGTACTCGGCCTTTTCTGCACGCGGCTGTCGGCGCGGCTCACGATACGAGGCATTCGATACCATCGAACTGATTTCATTGTCGGAATAATTCGTTTCCTTGATCGGCGCGGCCGTTTGACCGATGTTCAGATCGGTTGTCGTAACATCCACCGTCACGGTCTTTTGAGCCGAGGGCACGACAGGCGGGACGACCCTTGATAGCTCTACCTCGCCTCCCGGATGCCATAATACAGCGAAGAGGCCTAGAACTATGACGACACCGCCGGCGGCGACCAGCGACGGGCTGGCAAAAATGCCTGATAGAAGAGAAACCGCTTGCTGCCAAACGGGGACACTGTGTTTTTCGACGGCTATTGATTCGTTGATGCGATTCCAGAGACGCTGGGTCGGGACGAGAGTGTCGAGCTCGCGGTCAAGTACGGAAAATACAGCCGAATTCTCATCTTCGGCTTGTGCCAGAAGCGACGCGCACCCGTCGCAGTCGATGACATGATCTGTAAAATGTTCGGCGACCTGCTGGCTGACCTCACCGTCGAGAAAAGCCTGAATGGTCCCGATCTCAAAACATTTTCCGTTCATAACGTATCTCTCCCCACCTTGCCGTAAAATCGCATGAATTCTGCTCTGGCCCGTGCTACAAATGTCCCGATACTTGCCTCATTAAGCGAAAGGCTTTCCGCGATCTCGCGGTACGACAGGCCTTGCTGTTTCAGCACCAGACAGCTTCTGAGCGGTTCCTTCACCTTGTTCAGCGCCCGGTTTATCTCGCCCACCTCGCTCTTTTGCTCGAACTCAGATTCGACCGAAAACACACTGTTTTCCACTGTCTCTTTGACGTAATTTTCGTCCCTCGTGTTCGCCCTTATATTGCCTCTAAGGGTATTTCTCGCGACGTTCAGGGCAACTCTTATAAGCCACGGCCTGAGCATCTCGAGATCGGCGATCGAATCGATATTCTTGTACAGTCGAATGAAGACCTCTTGAGTCACATCCTCAGCCAGTCCGCAGTCGTGGACGACCGACCTCGCGGTGCGAAATACGGTCCTATGATGAAGCGAGAACGCTTCTTCAAATTCGATCGTGTCTTTCGCTGCAGCGGTCGCCGATTGTTCGGACATTGAGTCCACAAATATTTCCGTCGCTTTGCTCATTTTCAGCATCGATCAATGCCTTTCACAATAAATACACCGCCGACGCCGGATTTATAACAGGATTCTATAAATACGGGCGATGGTCGGCGTTTGTTCGCTAAAATGCAACGATCACGGCCTCGGCCGCAAGTTCGGGCCGGGCGGCATCGGGTCCGGCGGTAACGACGAAACAATGAGAATTGACCTCGCCGGCAAATTGCTCATTCTCTGCACATTCGAGATCGACGTCGGCCTCGGGATCCATGACCGGATCGATCACTGCCAATCGTCTCAAACATTCGAAAAGGTGCCGGCTGCCGACGCCGAATTCGCCGCTCTCGCGGCCTATTATAAGCCTAATTTCAGCCTGCTGTTCCGAAAAATGAGCGAGTATCGAGGCCGAGCTGCTTAGTCCGTTCTCAAAACGCGGCGAGATGACCATATTTTCGCCCTTTTGTTCGGCGTCGAGCATCTGCCTGAGCGAAAGCCGCGGCTCATCAGCCGGAAGCCGCGGATCGAAGATAACGGTGACCCTTTTGTCATCTTCGGCGGCAAATTCCCGGACGGTCAGGCTGCTTGTCCGGGCAGTTGCCTTCCAATCAACGCGGCGGAGGTCGTCATTCGGAAGGTATTCCCGCAGAGCAAGCAGATCCTGGCCCGAGCCGCGTTTGTTGGCGGCCTGTTTGCCCAGATCGAGCGGGTCATCGATTAGCTGGTCGTCAAAGGGTTCGAGCCGCGGGAATACCACTAGCTCGGTCTCTTTTGCGGGAAGACGATGCCGATGCCTGAAAAAGCCGAACGGAAACCGCGTTGAAAGCTCAAAGTCCCTTATCAAAAAGTGTCCGCTGGCGGGAAAAACGTGTGTCGTTGTGCTGTCCGAGGACTGCCGACGGGGAATGTGAACGAAATATCCGAGCGTTCGCCGCAGGATCGGCGGGCGTGAAAGGCGATCGGCGAACCATTGGGGCAGCAGCTTTCGGACCTCAGCGGCTGCGACCGATTCTTCCCGTTCCTTTCCGCGCACCTCTGCGACGATCGAATAGCTGGGAAAGAATCTCTTTTGATTAGTAATACTTACGAGGATAGGCGTTTCCTCGCCGGCAAAGATCGTTTCGGGAAAGCGCATTTTGACTTCGAGATCCTTAAGCGACATGCTTCCCGCCAGAAAACCCACCACCATCGACGCCAGCAAAAATGAAAGTATAAGAAACAGCAGATTATTGCCGGTATTCCAAGCCGACAGGCCGACAATAGTTATCAGCCCGAGAATGATCGCGCCGCCGGCCGTAAACTCGAACGGCAGGTTCATTTGTGACGCTTCGCGGCCGGCATTCTTCGCCAGCGGCGGCACGACAAAGATCAGTATCAGCAGCACAAAAACAAGTGACGTACCGGCGGCGATACCGGCCAATCGCGGGCGCTGCATAAAATGGGCATACGCGGTCAGGCCGGCGAGGCCGATCCCGCCTACAACAACGGCGAGCCCGAGCGCGGCGTTGCGCAGGTCACGCATGCTGAAAAGCTGGCTGAGGGCTCTAACGTCCACAACTAGAAAATAGTCGAAATCTTGCCGCCGAACAATCGCTCTAAATATATGATCCGGCTTTTTGACATTAATAGGTCGCAGGATTATGTTTGCCGTGACAAGCGGAACATATTAATAAGAATCGGAGAACCGCTTCAACAACATGGAATATTGTGAACATACCGTCGAGATCAATAATGTCGGCCCCGGCAGCGAGGGCTGCGAAGAGTGTCTTGAGATCAACGGTCGATGGATGCAACTGCGACTCTGTATGACCTGCGGCCATGTCGGTTGCTGTGATTCGTCGCCGAACCGCCATGCGACCGGACATTTTGATCTAACGAGCCACCCGATGATCCGCTCGTTCGAACCAGGTGAAGAATGGGCCTACTGCTATCTGGATGAAAAGTTCTTTGAGACCGCGCCCACACCCGGGCAGGACGATCATATCGGCACGACGGTCTTTTCGAGTATTTCGCTGAGAGCGATCTCGGCTTCCCGAGTGCGGTTCCTGAGCCCTGTCGCACGTGAATTGACGATAACGCGGTGTGCGAAGCATGGATTGACAAGCCGTTTGATATCGTCGGCGATGCAGTAATCGCGGCCCTCGATCAGGGCAAGTGCCTGTGCCGAGCGAAAGATCGCGAGCGCTCCGCGAGGACTGATGCCCAGCTCCAGCGAATCTGTATTACGCGTCGCTTCGACGATCTGGAGCAGGTATTCGAGAAGCGCGTCGTCGAGGCGAACGCGGGCGACCTGTTCCTGAAGATGCAGTATATCGTGCTGATCGAGTACCGGCTCGACCTGTGCAAGCGGATCGACCCGAGCTCGATCCCGCAAAATGCGTCGTTCGTCCTCAAGGCTCGGATAGCCCATGTGAAGCCTTAGCATAAAGCGGTCGAGCTGTGATTCGGGCAGCGGATAAGTGCCGTGATGCTCAGATGGATTTTGGGTTGCGATCACCATGAAAGGTAGCGGCAGACCGCGCGAGATGCCGTCGACCGTCACCTGTTCTTCGGCCATCGCCTCGAGCAGTGCTGACTGTGTTTTGGGTGTCGCCCGGTTTATCTCGTCGGCCAGCACGACGTTCGAAAATATCGGACCCGCTTTCCATTCAAAAACGCTGCTCTGCTGATTGAAGATCGACAGGCCGATAACATCGGACGGCAAAAGATCGGATGTGAACTGGATACGCTGTATTGAAAGATCGAGTGCCCGGGCAAGCGCGCTCGCAAGGGTCGTCTTGCCGATGCCGGGAACGTCCTCGATAAGCAGATGGCCTTTGGCAAAAAGTGCGACCAGGGCAAGCTTTACCGTCTCGGATTTGCCGCGGATTACGCGCTCGATCGCGGCCTGTAGCTCGGCGATCTTTGCCGCGGCATCAACGTCGAGCACGACGGCGCCCGACGGCTGGTCGGTTTTAGATGTGATCCAATCTCTCATCGTCGGACTAAGGCCGAGGGCGTCCTCAGAAAACGGACGTCATCCCCAATTAGTTATTTTACAGGATAATAGATGCCGTTGGCATCATATAATTTGCAGAAAAATTTTGTACCGGGCGGTCGCGTAAGGAGTGTGCCGTGCCGCCGAAAGTTTGAATTTATAGCGAAAAGCATTTAAG
>JBDTMQ010000331.1:0-3897 GCA_039934155.1 Acidobacteriota bacterium
AACTTTGACGGACTCTTTAGTAAAGGTCCCGCCATCTATGGAATTGTTGAACTCGATCATCCACGTCTCGAACGGACTGCAATTCGGATTTTGCGCCCACCCGCACATCGCCCGAACGTATTTGAACGGGCCGAAAGTATTGAACTGAAACACCTGGTCTTTGACCGTGACGATCGGGCCCTCGGCCGATGCCGTTCCCTTTTGAATGTTGATGGTGATCGGCGACGCCGCGGGCAACGCGTTATCGGTCGTGCCGTCCGACTGTATCGCGCGGATCGCGATCCAGCGGCCCGGCTGTGTCTCTTTCGCGCGATACGAGATCGAACCGTCGGCGTCGACCTCACTTTGGGTTGCAAGGCGAAAAGGAATTTTTCGGCCGCCTGAGGTAAGTGAGATCGTCTTGATCAACGCCGCGGGCGAAACCGCTTGGTCAAATGAGACGAACATTATGGCGTCGCGACGGACGATCTGATTTTGCGGGATCATCTGCTCGACCTTTGGCGGCGGTGTCGTAAAGGTCCATGTAAAATCTTTGGCCAGCACTTGGCCGTTTGCCGCTTTTGTTCCGGCCGGCACGCGGGCCGTGAACTTTGTAGCCATCGGGAACCGTTTGTCGGTATCGAACATCAGCGTTTTTGTCCCGAGCCAACGCCAGCGACCTTCGACCGCGGGCGAAAACTCGACCGGGGCGAATTGAGCCGCTTCCTGCTGTGACGTGACCGCAACCATCGGCTGTGAGAACGAAATGCTCAGATCGGGTGCAAGCGATACCTCGCCCTCGGGCGAATAGCGCACGACCTCAAGCACCGTGCCGGGATCGACCTTTGGCGTGCCGCGGCCCTGGTCCGACGGAAATTTTACAGGGATCATCCGCCCGGTCTTTGGCGGCGGCAGTGTTCCCAGCCGTTTTGCAAAATCCTGCTGGTCGCTGTTCTCGGGCGTCAAATTAGGCACGCGGCCAAGCAATTCGCTCGTGTTCGCCGCCGAAAGCGGATCGGAAGACGCGGGCTGTTGGACCGTTTCAGCCGCTGATCGTTCCGTCCCCTCGCTAAGCCTGAATCGAAAACCGTTGGGTATGTCCTTCATCTTCGTTTGATAGGTATTCAATAAAGTTTGTGCGACGGCCGGGCGCCCCGCGGGAATCAGCATCGACCAGATGACCGACTGTAGCAAAATTGCAGTTATGATCGCTTTCATTAAGATTTTTCCTCGTAATTATTCGACGCTGAGAGGGTGAAGTATGCTGAGTGAATAATAACCTAAGTTCTTACCACGGCGCACGTTTTCGCCGCTCTCAGATAAAGAACGTCCGCCGCGCCGCCGCCTTGCACTTAAACATTTCAAAGTGGAGAATTCAAGAGAGGCAGATGCGAGAATTGTCACAACAGCCCCCGTTTACAAAGTTTTGCATAGGTTCCGCAGCCGAAACATGGAAGCAGGCATTCACATTTGACCGCTATGGGAACCGGAACTTTGACGAGACGGAGACGACGACGCTTGTAAAGAACTGCGGGACATCGCCGAATCTGACGGTCTGTACGGCGGACAAGAAGGTGCTGAATCCTTCGGTCGATACATCGAACAATCAGCTGAGCTCGTCTGACAATTACGATTTCGACAATGTCGGCAATACGACCGAAGATGCTCAGGGCAGGACCTTCATTTACGACGCAGAGAATAAGCAAGTATCCATATCCGACACTAATGGCCTGATCGGCGAATACTTCTACGACGGAGACGGCAAACGGGTAAAGAAATACGTCCCCGATACAGCCGAAACGACGATCTTCGTTTATGACGCCGCCGGAAAACTGGTGGCCGAATACTCAACGATCGTCGCCTCATCAAACGACGCCCAAGTCGCCTACCTAACGAACGACCATCTCGGCTCGGCTCGCGTTAATACCGACAAGAACGGCCACATAGTTGCCAGGCACGACTATCATCCGTTCGGGGAGGAAATCGCGACAAGTCAAAGGATCTCCGGCCTCGGCTACGCTGGCGACTCGGTTAGAAAACAGTTCACCGGCTATGAACGGGATATTGAATCTTCTTTAGACTTCGCCCAGGCCAGAATGTACAACCCGATGCACGGGCGGTTCACCGCAGTCGATCCGCTTTTGGCTAGCGGGATGCCCGGCAACCCGCAGACTTGGAATCGTTATCCATATGTTTTGGGTAATCCACTGAGATTAGTTGATCCGACAGGTAAATCTCCTTCAACCCATATTGACGAGAATGGGAAGGTGGTTGCTGTAATTGATGACGGTGATTTGGGTGTTTACCAACACAAAAATAACGCCGATGGAAAGGCTCCGACCGAGTATATGATCCAAAAGCGCCAACAAAATAGTGGTTCAACGGCAGCAGGTGGTACGAAGATAGGACAAACTGTGATCTGGCACGAGTTCCGCGAGCACGACAAAGCCGGAAATCCGACCTCAAAAATAGCTAAGGGTGCCCAAATAGTTCGTGGATTAGACTTCTTACCGGTTGTCAACGAAATCAATCAGGCGGCGAGACAAGAAACTTTGGGTGCGGTTATGGATCTGTCGAAAAACAGACAACCTTTCGACATTAAAACCAATACAACTTTAGCGCCATACGGCCCTAACACCGGGGGCTTGCTAGGCGGCAATTTCGTAACAGCAAGATCAGCTGGGAATTTTCTTGCTGGCATGAACGGAGCGAATGTTTCAACTAATTCATATGTTAACGATTACTTTTCACTCGACGCTCTCATGCGAGTTTCGGGTGAATACGAACAGACCCAAAAAATGGATGCAACTACTGTAGTAGGCCTAAGAAGCGGTGCGATTAGTCCGACGGTAAACGTCGCTCCATTTTACGGGGAGAGCAGCTATTCTGGCCTGTATATTATGGCGGGCTACGAGTATGGCAAATCGCGGAGGTGATTTAAATATGCACTTCAAAAATCTGATTTTATTGACCATCGCAGTGTTGATGCAGCAATCTTGTTACCTTGATTTTGAAGATCGGGGACCGGGCTTTGACATCCGTCAAATATCGGTGGGACAAAATAGCATTTACTTCAAAAGGGAGATTCGAGGCAGGAACTATGAAGGGCTTTCAATCTCAAGCGACGGAGATTTGTGCAATGGCCCTTCACCCCGAACGGATTTTTTTCTTGATAGTCTAGATGTTGATGGGGTTTTTTATAAAGTTGAAGCCGATAAGTTGTACATCTATTCGTACACAGCATTTACTCCTCCTCAATCGGACGACTTCCCGGTAAAAATTGTCCAAAATGTGTATTCGCCGCCCGCCCAGTTCGACGAAGAGAGAATCAAGAAACTAGGTTATACAGAGCTCCTCTTTACAAATGAGTCATTAAAGTCTTGCAGCAAGTGAGGGCGAAACTCGAGCGTAGAACAAAGGAAAATATTATCCAGAAGAAACCGCTTTTTCCGGAGGCTGCCTTTTCACTTTTCGGCCTGCTGTTGGCGGACGAAGGCGGAGACGAACTCGACAACCTTGTCCTGCTGCCGACGCGGCAGGTTGGAGACTTCTTCAAAGACCTGCTGGACTTTGCCGGAGGGACGGGCCTTCGGCTTTTTTGTTTCGCGGCCTAGAAGCTCGTCCGCAGTGACATTCAAGATCTCTGCGACCTTCAGGATCAGTTCGCCGTGCAGACGCGACGCTCCGCGCTCGTAATCAGAGACGACGGGCTGCGAGACGCCGAGCTTTTCCGGCATCATCTGCGTCTGCGACAGTCCGGCCTGCTTGCGAAGCCGGACTAATCTTTGAGCGGGGCTTTGGCGCAGGCCTGGACGACTTCGAGAGCCGGGTCTTGTCGAAAACAATTTCATCCGCCGACACGCCGAGTGCGAGAGCGAAACTGGGGGATGATTCATGCGGCTCTTTTAAGAGGTAACG
>JBDTMQ010000332.1:0-3495 GCA_039934155.1 Acidobacteriota bacterium
ATGCTTTAAATGCTTCCTGCTGCTAGGCGCCCGATTTGACACGAACGATGTCTGGGCATAGACTTTTGCGACAAATACTTGGAGGTACTTTCATGAGTAAAAAAGCAAAATCTGCTGAATTGATCTTAAAACTTTATGACCTGCGTCGCGAAGAAGTAATGAGAAAGGCTCGAAACTGGTTCTTTGGATTCGATCCGACAAGCGCCGAGGAAGTTTCGAAAACAATGATGGACCCTGAGGTCGGCGCCTATCTTAGAATGGTCCTTTCCTATTGGGATATGGCCGCGGCTCTGGTCAATCACGGCGGCATCGACGTTGATATGTTCAACGACACACAGGGCGAGCACATTGGCGTCTATGCAAAGCTGGAGCCGTTTATAGCAGACCTGAGAAAGCAGTGGGAGATGCCGGACGCCTTCGCAAATCTTGAAAAGGTGGTCCTGGACCGGAAAGACGGCTTAGAGCGCGTTCGAAAGTCTCAGGAATGGTTCAAGTCACTCGTCGCCGGAAAATCCGACCAGGCCGGCGCCTGACCTTGGATCCTTTCGCCAAATATCGTATGGCCGTTGGAACATGGATTGCAAACACGAGGTTCGGATGTACTAATTTCGGACAACGGAGGAACATTTCATGCGGGATCTTTTCAGGGGATTACTGGCGGGCGCGGCGGCCTGGAAATTTGGCGGTGGGATCATTTCAACGATCCTGATCTTTATCGTCATTTTTTGGCTCTTGGGCAAGTGCTAGCGTCGGCAAACTCTCGTCGATAAAAGATCCCGGTCCTAATTGCAGGGGCCGGGATCATCTATTTTACTGCCTGATAAATTCAAACTTATTTTCGATGGAGCGCGTCCTAAGTTTCGGGTGCAGATATGTTTGCACCGATCTTCGTTCCAGAAGATGATCGGCTTGGAAACGATGTTAACGGACCTGAGCGATGAACAACTAGTCGGCATGACGGTGTCTTCCGATCCGGAGGCATTCGGCGAAATTGTGCGGCGATGGGAACGAAAGATATTCGCTCTTTGCTTTGGTATGCTCGGCCGCGAGGACGACGCGAGGGACGCAGCCCAGGAAACGTTCATTTCCGCGTACCGCAATCTTTCGAACTTTCGCGGTGACGCAAAGGTTTCGTCATGGCTGCACAGGATCGCGGTAAATCAGTGCCTGACGATAAAACGGCGGACACGGACCAGATCTGAGGATTATCTTGACGACGAAGCGGGTGAGAACGATCGGGTCTTCGTCGCACCTGCAAGCGGCTCACCGGCGGCACGGACCGAACAGGGCGAACGACTGGTGATCGTCAGACAGGCCGTAAATTCCCTGCCGATCGACCTTAGACAGGTCGTGGTGATGAAGGAATTTGAAGAAATGACGTTCCAGGAGATTTCAGAAACGCTTGAGCTGCCGTTGAGCACGGTAAAGAGCCGACTTTATACCGCATTGCGTCAACTAAGATCAAAATTGGAACGAACACCGCTCGAGGTCGGATAAACTAAGATGAAATCAGAAATTCAAGGCAAATGCGGCCGTTCGGCAGAGATGCTTGAATATATGTACGGCGAAATGGCCGAACGGGACCGACCCATTTTTGAGACACATTTGGAATCCTGTGAAATGTGTGTCGAGGAGTTCGCCCATCTTTCCGAGGCCCGGTATTCGGTCTATGAATGGCGAAAGCTGGACTTTGCGCCGCTCGAAACGCCGCGTTTTGTCATTCCTGCACATGAAGCTTCGCCCGACGTTTTCGGGATGGTCGTCGGGAAAATAAGAACGGCATTTTCGGCGTCGCCGTCATGGGCGATCCCGGCCGCGGGGTTTGCGCTCGTTATGGCCGTATTCGGCGTAGGGCTCTTCACTTCCCTATCACGCGGCGGGGGTGAGCTCGCGGTCAAGGATCCGGTAGGGACGGCAAATAGAATTCCGGAGAGGGCCACTGGTTCGGCTTCCCCTGACGTTGCGAGAACGACCGGTGAAACGTCAGTAATAGAGGAAAAAGATACAGAGATCGAATTGCCCGACGTCAGCGATCAGCGAAGCCGCCCGGTGCGGATCGCTGTCACCGGGCCCGAGAGAAATGCGCAACGTGGAGTAAAAAGTGCGCCGCATACACAGCCGGCTCGTGCCGTAAAGGTACGGACGCAAACCGCCTCGGTTCCAAGATTGAATGAGTTTTCGGACGACGAGGATACTTCGATCCGATTGGCAGATATGTTCGACGACGTCGAGTCATTAGATTAGATCTCGGGGTTCAATCATATGTCTAAAAAACCTTTCCCCGTACTGTTTATTTTTATCGTTCTGGCATTCTTTGCCGTTGGTGTCACAGCGCAGGACGGTCCGCCGCCGGACGGAAACGGGCCGGCTGAAGGCCGCCCTGACCTTTTCTCACAGCTTGGACTGTCGCCCGAACAGATCGGCCAGATCCGCCGCATTAATGCCGACAGAAAGCCTGTTATGCAAGAGGCCCAGCGGCGAATGAGAGAGGCGAATCGCGCTCTCGATGTGGCAATCTATGCCGACGCGGTCAACGAGGGTGCCGTTCAAACCCGCCTGGCGGAGTTTCAAGGGGCGCAGGCCGCAGTCGTAAAGGAACGGTTCACCAGCGAGCTGCTTGTGCGAAAAGTGCTGACGCTGGAACAACTTGTGAAGTTTCGCGAGATCAGGAGCCGATTTACCCAGGCACGCGAAAACTTACAGAAACAGCAGCGTGAACGCCGCCGCCGGCCGGGGCCGGGCGCTCGGCGACAACCGCCCAATTTTTAGAAACAGATCATAGTTATAAGTGAAGGCCCGTGGGAAATTACGGGCCTTTTGTTGTTTGTTGTTTTTCAGGGTTCGTTGTAACCTTTAACGGTTCGGGATATTGAGTTACACCCCTGAAGATCCGAATGAATCCGTTCACAAAGTTTATTTTCGAATTGCAGGAATGTACCCTCTTATTTTGGGGAATGCTCGCGGGTTTGCGAAAGCGTCCCCGGTACTTCTCAGAACTTATTTCACAGATGGACCTGATCGGCGTCGGGTCGCTGGCTATCGTCATTTTGACCGGATTTTTCACCGGCGGCGTACTTATACTTCAGGCTTACCCAACGCTGGCCTATTACGGAGCGCAGAGCTCGGCGGGACAAGGCGTAGCGACCTCTCTGATCCGCGAGCTCGGGCCTGTTCTATGCGCACTGATGGTCGCGGGCCGCGTCGGTTCGGCGATCTCCGCCGAATTGGGGTCAATGGTCGTTTCGCAACAGATCGATGCGATGCGGGCTCTCGGCACTTCGCCGATCAGAAAGCTTGTGACGCCGCGTGTCGTCGCCCTGATAATCGCCTTGCCGCTGCTGACCGTGGCGGCCGATCTTTTTGGGCTTCTTGGCGGCGGAATTGTAGCGGCTCAGATCTACGGCCTTGATACGAATGTTTACGTCGCCTCGGTAAGGAACGGTGTCGATATCAACGATGTTCTTTCGCTGTCTCAATACTCATTGGATCACGCCG
>JBDTMQ010000333.1:0-8472 GCA_039934155.1 Acidobacteriota bacterium
TTTGGGCTCTGCGCTTTGGCGTGGGCATTTCCGCAATACTGGAGCTTGTCGCTGATCTATTTGCACCCGCTGGTCGCTTTGTGGTTTCTCGACCGCCAGATCCGACGAACGAATCCGCAATGGCGTCGGCCGTTCCATCTTTGCATCGCTACCATACCGGTTTTTCTGTCGATCTTATGGATAACACTCGACGGCAAACCTGATCTGCCCGAGGAAACACGCTTGATCTGGCGCATCGCACAGCATGCCGGCAGCGAGCTGCTGCCCGCTTTTTCAAGCCATTTCCTGATCGCCGCGCATGTCTTTCTTGAGACGATCCATTATTTTGTGTGGCTTCTGCTTATCCCGCTTGTCGATAAAAGGGCAATTCCCTGGCAGTTTTCGACAGTGCCGATGTTTGCGCGACGCACCGGCCTGCGCATCGCTTTTTCGGCCGTTGTTGTGGCCGGCGTGATCATTGTTCTGGCGCTTTGGACAAGCTTTACGATCGATTATCTGGCCACGCGGGACATCTATTTTGCGTTCGCGATAGGTCATGTTCTGGCCGAGGTGCCGTTCCTTATTAAAGCGATCTAAAAGCTGCACAAACTATGTTCCTTTTTGACGAAGCCGGCTTTATACAGACACAGGATCTGCCGCCGGCCGAGCTCTGGTACTTTTTCCCGTTCGGCTACCTGCTTACCATTTTGATCGAGACGCCGATCCTGCTGATCGGGCTTTCGACGCGGATCAGCGTGGCGCAAAAGTTTTTTTTCGGTGTCTGGCTCACCGCCTGCACGTATCCGGTAGTTGTGCTCATACTTCCCAACTTATTCTTTGGCATGCCGCGATGGCAGTATCTTTTCGTGGCCGAGACATTTGCGCCGCTCGCCGAATGCGCACTTTTCTGGGCCGCGTTTGCGCGTGGCCGCGAGTTGCCGACCACCGATCTTTTGAGGTCGCTGGCAGCGATCGTTGCGGCGAATCTGGCTTCATTTGGGATCGGAGAAATGCTTGGTCATTACGAGTGGCTCGGTTGGTTTTGACAATTGATAGATGAATACTGAAACAACGATGGCTGTGCTAATCTGTGGTTTCACCGCAAAATGGACCTGCGAATCACCGAAATATTTCTGTCGATCCAAGGCGAATCGTCACATGCCGGACGGCCGTGTTCGTTCGTTCGTCTGACCGGATGCCCGATGCGGTGCGTCTGGTGTGATTCGGAATATACGTTCACCGGCGGCGAGCGTCTTGGGTTCGAGGAGATATTTGCCCGCCTCGAAAATTTCGGATGCAGGCTGGTCGAGGTCACCGGCGGCGAGCCGCTGGCGCAAAAAAATGTTTTCTTTTTTATTAATGAACTCTGCGATCGAGGCTACGAGGTGCTTGTCGAGACCGGCGGATCTGTCTCTACCGAGAACGTCGATCAGCGTGCAAAAATAATTCTTGATGTAAAATGTCCGGCATCGGGCGAATTTGAACGCAACCACTGGCCCAATCTCGAGCGGCTCAGGCCGCGCATGGACGAGGTAAAATTTGTGATAGCAGACCTCGCAGACTGGGAATTTGCACGTAATGTGATCGCCGAAAACGGCCTTCTCGAAAAGACGCGCGAGATATTGATATCACCCGTATTCGGCATGCCTGAACTGCCCGAGATCGCTCGCCGCGTTGCCGACAGCGGTCTGCCGGTAAGGCTCAATCTGCAACTGCATAAATATATCTGGGGCAGCGCCGCACGCGGCGTGTGAACTTCGGCGACATTTTCAAAATATGAGAACATCGAAAATTTTTGTGTTTCTGATACTTCTATCCTCTTTGACCGTTTCGGGCGTTGCTCAAAAGCGCCGTCCCGCGGCGAAAAGCCAAAAACCGGTCGTGTCGGCTGTCGCCCTTGCTCAGTCACCGTCGACGCTTGATGGCCGGATCAAAGAGGCCATTGCGAATTTTCAGGGCAGCGTTTTTGTTTACGCCAAAAACCTCGATTCGGGAAAAGATTATTCGCTCCGCGGGGACGAGCAAACGCGTACCGCCAGCACTATCAAGCTCGGGATCATGGCCGAGACATTTCATCAGGTCGCGGAAGGGAAACTGCGTTGGGACGACCCGATCGAACTAACGAAGGAAAAGAAACAGGGCGGCTCGGGCATCCTTTTTGAATTTTCAGACGGCACAAAGATCGACCTAAAAACGGCCGTCAATCTAATGATCGTTGTATCTGATAACACCGCGACAAATCTCGTGTTGGATAAAGTGGGAACCGACAACGTCAACGATTTTATGGATTCGCTTGGTCTGACGGACATCAAGTCGATGCGCAAGATCGGCGGCGGCGGCGATTCGAAAGCTTGGCTCAACGATCCGCGGAATAAGCTGTTCGGTCTCGGCCGCTCGAGCCCGCGAGAAATGGTAAGGCTGGTCGAAATGATGGAGAACGGACTGATCGTCTCGAAAGAAGCATCCGCCCAAATGATAGCGATCATGAAACGGCAGCAGTTCAAGGACGGCATCGGACGCGGTGAGCCCGACACGATCGCGGTCGCTTCGAAATCAGGCGCGCTAGACCGTTTTCGTGCCGACGTCGGCATCGTCTACACCCGCCGCGGCCGCATCGCGATGGCCATCTATGTCGACGACATGCGTGTCGTCGCGTACGATCAGGAAAATCCGGGCCTCGCTATGATATGGAAATTGTCGCAGATCTTGCAGGAAGGATTGGGAAAATAGCGGCTTCGATTTCAAAGGGCCGGACCATCTTTCTTGACGGCGAGCAGTTCGGTGGGATCCTCGGTAACGCTGTGGATCGGCTCTAGGCGGCTCTCTTCCAAAAGCCTTGCGGTCTCGGGTGCTTCCAGATCAGGTCCAGAGGCCACCGGCAGTCGATGGTTCACTTTTTCGACACCCATGAATATCTTCGGATAATTAAAGAAAAAGACAGAAAGCAGCCCAAAAATGAACATCGCGGCAAGTGCAGCACCAAAAATGATTTCAGGCCCGAACAGGATGATCTTGTAGTAAGCCGCGTTTCCGAACAGCAATGCAAATCCTAAAAATCCGAACATCGAAAGTGAAAGCAGCCCAAGTTTTTCGAATCGCTCTTTTCGACGCTGAAGGACAGCATATTCCTCGGTGGGAAATTGCTCGCTCACGAATTGCGTGATCACGTTGAGTTTCAGCCCACACGAACGGCAGAAGTTTTGATCGCTCCGATTTTCAGATCCGCAATTTGGGCAGAACATGATCTTATGAAAGGCTTGGTCGTCAATACGATCATAACACTGTGACGGTTCCGGCAATTAACATAATTTCCAACTCCGATCTCGGTATTTGCCTCGTTTCCGGCGGGATGGACAGCTGTGTCACGGCTGCGATCGCAAGATCGGAAAACCGCGAACTGGCATTCCTTCACGTTTCTTACGGTCAGCTCACGGAGGCCCGCGAAAGAAACTCGTTTAATGAGATAGCAGATTTTTACGGCGTCAAAATGCGCCTAGACGTTTCGATCGAGCACCTCGCGAAGATCGGAGGCTCGTCGCTGACCGACAAAACAGTAGAGGTGCCCGAAGCCAACCTCGACAGCACACAGATCCCGACCAGCTACGTCCCGTTCCGCAATGCCAATATGCTGTCGATCGCGGTCAGCTGGGCTGAGGTGTCGGGCGCGAATGCGATCTACATCGGGGCCGTTGCCGAAGATTCGAGCGGCTATCCCGACTGCCGACCCGAGTTTTACGAAGCGTTCCAAAAAACCATCGACGCCGGAACCAAACCCGAAACGCAGATCGAGCTGCGCACGCCTGTCATTCATTTATCAAAAGCTGAGATCGTCAAGAAGGGCGTCGATCTAAATGCGCCTCTCCATCTCACCTGGTCATGCTATCGCAGCGAGCAGCTTGCCTGCGGTACGTGCGATTCATGTGCTTTGCGGCTTCGCGGATTTGCCCAGGCCGGCGTGACCGACCCGATCGCCTACGCGTCCAACGCCGGCTGACAAAAACACGTCTAAACTCATCCCCCGGCATATTTAAGCCGGCCGACGGAAACTCTCGGGTAAACTATGCGTATTATTACCTGATAACCGGTTCCTATCATTTTTGGGAGAGCCCTAGTATGAAGATGTTAAAAAAATATATTGTTTTCGCGGTTTTGGTGAGTTTGACCGCATTTCCCGCGACGCGCTCGGTTTTAGCACAGTCGTCCGGTATCGATGTTGCTGGCATGGACCGTTCGGTCAAGCCCGGCGACGATTTTTTTGGATATGTCAACGGCGGCTGGATGCGTTCAACTCTTATACCGAATGACCGCTCGTCGTTCGGCGCCTTCGACGTGATCTTTGACGAGGTAACAAAACGGACCGCCGATCTGATCGAAGCGGCGGGCCGGTCGAAAAATTCCGACGCCAAGAGGGTCGCCGATTTTTATGCCGCTTACCTGGACGAAAAGGCGATCGAATCACGCGGTCTCGAACCGCTCAAGGCTGAGCTTGGCGCGATCAATTCGATCTCAAACAAGACCGCGCTTTCCGGCTTGCTCGGCTCCCAGCTTCGGGCTGATGTCGATCCGCTGAATTCGACTAACTTTTACACCGACCGATTATTCGGACTATTCATTTCGGCCGATTTCAATGACCCGAAAAAGAATGTCCCGTATATGCTGCAAGGCGGTCTCGGTATGCCCGATCGAGATAATTATCTCGGCACCGACGAAAGGAATGTCGAGCTGCAGAAAAAATATAAAGCTCACATTGCGAACATTCTGAAAATGGCAGGCGTCGACGAGGCCGAAGTAAAGGCCGCTCGGATCTATAGCCTTGAGGAGAAGATCGCCAAAAACCACGCGACACGCGAGGAATCGTCTGATGTACACAAAGCGAATAATCCATGGAAGCTGGGAGAGTTTTCGACAAAAGCCCCGGGAATCGACTGGCCGACGTATTTCAAAGCGGCGGGCATTTCAAAAGTGCCGATGATCATGGCCTGGCACCCGAACGCTATCACCGGCATTTCGGCACTGGTCGCGAGCGAACCGCTCGACGTCTGGAAAGAATATCTTATTTATCGAAGCATGGACCGGTCGGCCGGACTTTTGCCAAAGGCGTTCGCCGACGAGAATTTCGACTTTTACCGACGAACTCTGTACGGCGTGCCGCAGCTTCGGCCTCGGCAGCAGCGGGCGGTTAATGCAACAAGCACAGCTCTCGGCGATATAGTAGGGAAAATGTACGTCGATAAATATTTTCCGCCGAAGGCCAAAGCCGAGATCCAAACTCTTGTAAAAAATATCGTGGCTGCTTTTGGCAACCGCATCGACAAGATCGATTGGATGACGCCGACGACCAAGACCAAGGCAAAGGCAAAACTCGCCACTCTGTATGTCGGCGTCGGCTATCCGGACCATTGGCGATCGTATTCAGCACTTAAAATATCGCCGACTGACGCTCTCGGCAATTCACAGCGGCTCAGCAAATTCAATTACCGATGGAGTCTTTCCAAACTGAAGATCCCGGTCGATAAGACCGAGTGGTGGATGACGCCGCAAACGGTCAATGCCGTCAATCTGCCGTTGCAGAACGCGCTCAATTTTCCGGCCGCGATCCTTAATCCGCCGTTCTTTAATATGAACGCCGATCCGGTCGAGAATTACGGCAGCATCGGCGGTGTGATCGGGCATGAGATCAGCCACAGCTTTGACGACACAGGAAGCCAGTTCGACGCCGAGGGCCGGCTTTTGAATTGGTGGACGCCGGCCGACATGGAGCATTTTCTTGCCGCATCTGATCGACTTGCTAAACAGTACGACCAATATGAGCCGCTGCCTGGACTGCATCTGAATGGAAAGCTGACGCTGGGCGAGAATATCGCCGATGTAGCGGGACTTTCGGCCGCTTACGACGCCTATCGCGCTTCATACGGCGGTAAAGAGGCCCCGGCAGCGAACGGCCTAACTGGCGACCAGCGCTTCTTTGTGGCATTCGGTCAGTCGTGGCGTGGGAAGCTCAGGCCCGAAACACTTCGCGTGCAGGTGATGACCGACGGCCATTCGCCTGACGAATTCCGGGCCGACACGGTGCGAAACATCGACGGCTGGTATTCAGCCTTTACGGTAGAGCCCGGCGATAAGCTTTATCTGGCACCTGCCGACCGGGTTCAGGTCTGGTAGCAGCGAAAAACGCCGTCCTGAGATCTGAGGACGGCGGTTGGTTCGTACCCGACAGTTCAGAAAATTACCGTTACGCTGCGGCCGTTGAACCGCAGCGCAGCTTTTCTTCGATCGCTCTGGCAAATTCATTGGTACGGGCCGTTCCGCCAAGGTCTCTTGTCAGGGCTTTTCCTTCGGCAAAAACCTCGAGCATTGCTTTTTCGATCCGATCGGCCGCATCCATTTCACCAAGGTGACGAAGCATTAAGATACCTGACATCAACAGTGCCGTCGGGTTTGCTATGCCCTGCCCGGCAATATCCGGAGCCGAGCCGTGGACAGCCTCGAACACGGCACCTTGCTCGCCGATATTGGCTCCGGGCGCGAGGCCCAGACCGCCTATAAGACCGGCACAGAGATCTGAAACGATGTCGCCATAAAGGTTTTCGAGAACCAGAACGTCAAACTGTTCGGGGCGCATTACCAACTGCATACAGCAATTGTCGACGATCTTGTCGTCGGCCTCGATGTCGGGAAAATCCTTTGCGACGTTGTAAAAACATTCAAGAAACAGACCGTCGGAAAGTTTCATTATGTTCGCCTTGTGGACGGCGGTCACTTTCTTGCGGCCGTTTGCCGCGGCGTATTCAAATGCATACCGGGCGATGCGCGTCGAGGCTTTTTCGGTGATTATCCTGAGGCTTTCGACGACGCCGGGCACAACGATATGCTCGAGCCCCGCATAAAGATCCTCAGTATTCTCTCGGACGACAACCAGGTCGAGATCCGGATTCCGGCACGGAATATTTGGCAGTGCTTTGATAGGACGAACATTTGCGTATAAGTCGAGAGCTTTTCTTAGCCCGACATTGACTGACGTAAAGCCTTTGCCGATCGGCGTCATCTGAGGGCCCTTTAACGCGACCTTATTTTGTTTAATCGAATCGATCGTGCTTTCGGGCAGTGTCGTCCCGTATTTTTCCTGTGCCTGCGCACCTAGAATGTGCGTTTCCCATTCGATATCGACGCCAGAGGCCTCGATTATTCTGACAGTCGCCGCGACTATCTCAGGACCGATCCCGTCGCCCGGTATCAATGTGATCTTGTGTTTAGCCATAATTGACACGTGCCGCCCGGGGCCGCAAAGATTATTGTAATCAAACCGGATTGGCTATGCGAACCGGCGCAGATCGAACGATGACGTGGGTCAGATCAGCTGGTATGGTCGTGGACGATGCGCCAGCCGTCCTTGAATTTGCGGAAGATCAGTGTGAACTTTCCCTTCGGGCTGTCAGCGGCACGTGTCAGCGACCAGCTGCCTAAAGCAACCGCTGCATCATTTGAGATCAGTTCGACCGTCACGCCGGTAAATGAGAGCGATCCCATTTTTTCGCGTGTCGCGTAATTTTTCTTATATCTTTCGAGCGTCGGCTGCCGCCCGCGCGACACCTCGTCGCCCGAAACAAAAACCAGTTGGTCCGAATTCCAGTAACCTTTCATGAAGCCTTCGATATCGCCGCGGTTCCAGGCTGCTGTCTGGGCATCCATCACGGCAAGTATGTCAGCCTCAGCCTTTTTTGATCTCTGCCCAAAAGCCGTGAGCACCCCGAGAAAGAACACCAACGAAACTAGAAAAGTAATTCTGATCATAAAAATGAACCGCCGCTGCCTTTGCTGGACCTTTTCCGTACGCGTTCTGATCCGGTCGGATTCGCTAAATCGCGCACGTCGAGCGGAACTGCATTACCGCCAGTAAGAAAAATGTCGCAGCTCGCGATCATTTATTCGACGCGGCTGTTTGCTTTTGTTTATCCGTTAGCTGGATGCCCATTTTCTCGAGCGTCACCTGATTTAATGTCCCAGTCACCTTGAGGCCGCTCGACTCTTGGAATTTCTTTAGTCCGTCGCGCGTCGCCGTATCAAGCTTTCCGGTCTCATCGCCGGCATACATTCCTTTGGACTTGAGCAGCTTTTGCGCTTCGTTTATCTGGTCTTTTGTTGCACGAAATATCGTCCGTTTCGCCTTCGTCGCGGTCGCGTCGGATTTACTCTCCGACTTGCTGTCGGTCGAGGCAAATGAGCTTTCAGAAACGGGGATCGCTTTTTGCGGCTCGGTCAGCTCGACATTCATTTTCTCGAGAGTTGCGCGATTGAGTGTTCCGGTGTCGTTCAAACCATTTTCCTTCTGAAAGCTTTTAATGGCCGTTCGGGTGGCTGTATCAAGTTTTCCCGACGCCTCGCCCGAATACAGATTCTTTTCCTTCAGCATCGTCTGGACCTGTTTTATCTGATCCTTGGTCGGCCGGAAAACGGCCGGTTGGCGCGCACGATCGTCAATCGTCTGTGGGCACA
>JBDTMQ010000334.1:0-5877 GCA_039934155.1 Acidobacteriota bacterium
GGTGCCTGTCCAAAATTCGAACCTTGCAATCCGCCCGGTCCCGGTGTCCAGGCCTGATTGCCGAATTGTCCGGCCTGTTGTGCCTGAGCGGTTGGCGGATTGATCGGGTGGAACTGAGACGACGCACAATGGCGGCAGAATGCGGCATCGACAGGATTGGGCTTATTACAGTTCTGGCAGTATTTGTCCAACTGAATTATCCTCGTAAATTAATAGGGTTAGAATGCGGACAGTATAAACGAAACCGGTTCTCAGTGCCACTTAAATTCGAACTTTCAGACCGAATGACGGCGGATGTCGAAAGTCGCAGTTTGCGGAAGATCTATTCGACCGTCGCAAGCGTGTCGCCTGCCGAGACTGTCGAGCCCTCGGCCACGCGCATCTCGCGGACGATCCCCGAACGCGGCGCTTTCATTTCATTCTGCATCTTCATCGCCTCGACGATCAGAATACCGTCGCCTTTCTCCACCGCGGAACCTACAGACGCCAGAATGCGAACCACTTTGCCGGGCATTGCAGCCTGTATTTGAGCGGGGCCGTCGCTGTCGGAGCTTTCGCCTGTCGAACCGCGCAACCGTTTAGGGTCAGTTATTTTTACTTCGATGTCACGGCCGCCGACATAAACCTGAAAAAGGTCGCCCGGCAGGTTGGCTACCGACGCTTCGAAGATCTTTCCCTTGTGTTTTATGAGAATGACGCCAGGTTCGGGATGTGAAAATTCGATCTCGTAGGGCCGGCCGTCGATCTCGGCGAGTGCCGTTTCAGCGGTGACGGTCAGTTCGATCGAATGTTTCTTGTCTTCAACTAAACCTTCGAGTTTCATTGGATAACATCAAAAACGGGCGGGAACCGATCCCGCCCACTTTTATCAGGAATTTAATTTGCACTAGGCAGTTTGAGAATCACCTTTTACCTTATTCGGCTGGGGCGTCACACGCAAATAGGGCTTGACCGTTTTCCAACCGGCCGGGAATTTTTCCCTTGCCTGTTCGTCGGTGATCGAAGGCACGATAATACAGTCATCCCCGTCCTTCCAGTTGACCGGTGTCGCGACGCTGTAATTCGAGGTCAGCTGGAGGGAATCGATCACCCGAAGAAGCTCGTCAAAATTTCGGCCGGTGCTCGCCGGATAGGTAAGCATCAGCTTAACTTTTTTATCGGGTCCGATCACATAGACCGACCGAACCGTGAGTGTGTCGTTGGCGTTGGGATGGATCATGTCGTAAAGATCGGAAACCTTTCGGTCCTCGTCAGCGATCACAGGAAAATTCAAGGCCGTGCCCTGTGTTTCCTCGATGTCGGCTGCCCAGCCCTTATGAGACTCGAGCGGGTCAACGCTGAGTCCGAGCATTTTGACATTACGTGCATCAAATTCCGGCTTCATTCTCGCCGCCATCCCCAGTTCGGTCGTGCATACGGGCGTATAGTCTTTAGGATGCGAGAACAGAATTCCCCAACTGTCGCCCAGCCATTCATGAAAATTTACGGTTCCGTCCGTGGTATTTGCGGAAAAATCGGGCGCTTCATCACCTAGTCTGATAGCCATAGAAAACCTCCGGTTTTGATTTTGGGAGAATTATAACAGAAACGCCGGGTATTACAATTTATTCGGAGGCTGCGGCGTCCAGCTCCCGTTCAGATGTATCGGGGCGAAGCCGAACCAAATTTACCTTTTTATCGTCCGCTCTTACGATATGGGCTTCGAGGCCGCGAAGATGGAACGTCTCGCCCTCTTTTGGAACATATCCGACCTCGCTGGTTATCAATCCCGCAATAGTTGTGACCTCGTCGTCTTCCAGATCGAGATCGAACAGCCTTTCGATCTTATCGAGCTCTGTTGACCCCAGCACGTCCCAATAGCCATCGTCGCCTTCGACGATCTCGATGATCTCTTCATCTTCGATATCCTCGTCCTCGATCTCACCGACGATTTCCTCGAGGATATCCTCAACGGTCACGATACCGGCGATCCCGCCGTATTCATCGATGACGATCGCGATCTGAATATGATCGGCCTGCATTGCCGACAGTAACTCGGCGGCGGGTTTGGTTTCAGGGACAAAATACGCGTCTCTGAGGATCGAACTGATCGGTTCGTCTTCGCGGCCCTCGGCCCATGCCTGCAGAAGGTCGCGGACATAAATGACGCCTTCGATATTGTCGATATTCCCGCGGTAGGCCGGCAGACGGGAATATTTCTCTTCGATCATGCGGTCACGTGCAGCCCGCATCGTAGTTTCGACGGGAATTCCGCAGATCTCGGTCCGCGGTGTCATGATCTCGCCGGTCCGGGTCCCGGTGAACTCGACCATCGACTCGATCAACTCCCGTTCGTCGCCCTCGATGATGCCCTCGGCCTCGCCGACTTCCATCAGAGCGTGAAAGTCCTCTGCTCCGTCATCGGATTCGTCCGTCGAATCGGGCGCAGCTGACGAATCCTGACGCTGCTGTTCGCGCTCCCGCGAATTCTTTTCGAACGGCGTTATGATCGCGGAAGCTATTCGAAATAAAGGCCAGGCCAACGGCAGCATGAAAAGTAGTTTTGAGTCGGTGTTGGTGCGAACGATCATACGCGGCAGGATCTGGCGCATAATGACCGTCGCTGAGATCGCGATCGCAAGCGCCGAGACGATAAGCAGCGTATGATCATTGCCGGTGAACCGCAAGATAACGAGCGTTATCAACACCGTGAACACTATCATCAGAACCTGGATCGATGACGAAAGCGCAAATCGGAACTGCTGTCGGTTCTCGAGGATCTCATGAAGATAACCGGCGGTACGGCTGTTGGAAGATTCTTCTGAATCGGCCGTCAGGCGGCGAAGGCCTACATCCGACAGGCGAGAGAAAGCCATGTCAACGGTCGCCAGGAAAAGTAGGGCGATCAAACTTATGGCTGCAACGGCGATCTCTAATTCCATGGTCGATAAAGAATGGCGGTCAACGCGCCGCCACACGCGAAATTGCCGCGGGCGGCAGAAGCTTGGCGGCCGGCTCGTCCAAAATCCAAATCAGTCGGCCGTCGATCGGCTTTACCTTTGACGCCGGTATTTCGGCCGTTTCCCCTTTAAATAATTTATTTACAACTTGGGCCTTATCGGGACCAGCAACCAAAAACAAAATATTTCCAGCGGCATTTATCGGGTTAAACGTCAACGTAAATCTATAGGCATTCATCGTTCCGACCCAATTCGCGACGGCGTTACGGCTCTCTTCATCGACCGCGGCTGAATCAGGAAATATCGACGCGGTATGACCGTCCGGGCCAAGACCGAGCAGGATCAGATCAAATGAGGGTACGTCGCTGACCGAGTCGAATGCGGACGAAAAAACCTCGTGCAGAGTTTCTTCGTAGTCGACACCGATCAAATCGGGATCACCCAATTCCGTTTTCCATCTAAAAATATTTTCTTCCGGGATCGATAATGGCTCAAACAATGCCGCATTTATCATCCGAAAATTACTGTTGGGCGAGTCGGGGGGAACAAATCGCTCGTCACCCAGACAAAAATATGTCCGCGACCAATCGAGATCGCCGCGATGCCGATCCGCCAACAGCCTATAGAGCGGCTCCGGCGTCGATCCGCCCGACAGAGAGACCGCAAAACGGCCGCGCGACGAGAGCGCCGAGTTTCCGATCGTAACGAAAAGCTCAGCGGCCCGATCGATCAAACTTTGTTTTGTTGGATAAACCTCGATCTCGCCGTTCATCTCAAGTAGTTGGTTCGGTCGGATTCTTCCACGACCTGCCGTCATCGGTCAATAATTCGTCTGCATCGGCCGGTCCCCAGGTGCCAGCGGCGTAATTCGGAAAATCGCGCGATGGTATCGCTTTCCATACATCGAGAATGGGCGTAACGATCCGCCAGCTAGCCTCGACCATGTCCTCACGCTGAAATAGCGTCGCGTCACCGATCATACAGTCGAATAACAGCCGTTCGTAGCCGGTACTGATCTGCTCGCCAAAATGTTCAACGTAATTAAAGTCCATATCGACGGCGCCCATCTTTACGATCGGCCCGGGGATCTTTGCGCCAAAATGAAGCGTCATACCCTCGTCAGGCTGAATATGGATCTCGATCCGATTTGTCGTCAGCCGCTCGACCGGCGTGTTGCGGAACAGAACGAACGGGGCTTTCTTGAACTGAATGATTATGCTGGTGTGTTTTTCCGGCATCCGCTTGCCGGTGCGAACGTAAAAGGGGACGTCGGCCCAACGCCAATTGTCGATCGATAACCGCATGGCGGCGTAAGTCTCGGTATTCGAGGTTGGCGAAACCCTTTCTTCCGTGCGATAAGCTGGAAGAGTTTTCTTGCCGGTCTGGCCTTCACCGTACTGTCCGCGAACGGCTTTTTGAAGAGCCTCTTCGGGTGAAAAAGGCTGAATAGCGGCCAGTATTTTTGCTTGTTCGTCGCGGACGGCGTCGGCCTCAAATGAGACCGGTGGCTCCATAGCGGTGAGCGTAACCAGCTGAAAGATATGATTCGGGATCATATCACGCAACGCGCCAGCCGAATCGTAATAGCCGCCCCTCTGTTCTACTCCAAGTTTTTCAGCGACGGTTATCTGCACATGGTCGATAAAGTTGCGGTTCCATATCGGCTCGAAAATACTGTTACCGAAGCGAAAAACGAGTATATTCTGGACCGTCTCTTTTCCGAGGTAATGATCAATGCGGTATATTTGTTTCTCACGCAAGATCGAGCGAAGGTCGGCATTCAGCTTTTTGGCCGACTCAAGATCGCGGCCGAAAGGCTTCTCGAAAATAAAACGCCGCCAGTGTTCGCTATCTTCTTTTCCGAGCCCGTTCTTGACTATCTTCTTGGACACATTCGCAAAAAGATCGGGCGGGATCGCCATATAGTAAAAAAAGTTTTCGGGGATGTTGTGGTCGGCACAGACCTTCGTCAGCATTTCCTTAAGGTCGCCGAACAGCTTTTTATCGTCGTCAAAATCGCCGCCGGTGTAATACGTTCGGTCGCAAAACCATTTGACAAGGCCATTGTCCGAGCGGGCTCCGGCAAACTCTTTGAGGTTCTCGGTCATTTGGCGACGGAATTCGTTGGATTCCATTTCCTGACGTCCGACACCGACGATCGCAAAACTATCGGGTAAAAATTTATCTTTTGCCAGGTTATAAAGGGCAGGGAAAAGTTTGCGTTTGGTCAGATCGCCGGTGGCGCCGAAAATGACCATCACACAGGGTTCAGCGGTTTTCTGTACCTCAGTCATAGATTTGCCGAAAGAATAGCATATAACCCGCGTCTGATGCAGGCGGGTGATTCCAGCCGATACGCGCCGATCTATATCCCAAGCTGTTCGCGAAGCTCCAATTCACGCGCATTCATCTCACCGGCATCGTTTTCGTGGTCGTATCCGCAAAGATGAAGAAAGCCGTGCAGGATCAGCTGTTTGATCTCGAGTTCAAGGGGTAGATCGTTCTCGGCCGCCTGTTTTTGGGCTTGCTCGACCGAGATCACGATATCGCCGAGGTTGTTCTTGTCAGGGTCGAATTCATCGGGTTCGTGGGGAAACGAGAGGACATCCGTTGTCGAATCCTTGCCGCGAAACAACCTGTTAAGTTCCGTCATGCGACCATCGGAAACAAAAGCAATGGCAAACCGTTTTCCGATTGCGTCACGCACAGCCTCACATTTCGCGGAAAATTCGCGATAGGGCGTTAGGTCGATCTTTATCGTTTTTTGAAGATTAAAGACCTCGCTCATTCGATGTTTCTAGAGACATATCGCGCCGACGTCTTCGATAGCGAAGGTTCTAACGAGCCGTATGTTCATCGCTCTCGTTAGAGTGCGTTTCATACGCTTTTACGATCATCTGCACCAGTTTATGCCGGACAACATCCTTATCTGTGAAGT
>JBDTMQ010000335.1:0-3938 GCA_039934155.1 Acidobacteriota bacterium
GTTTCTGAGAATGGCCGCGATCTGATCATTCGAACGATCAGAGGCAACGGCGTCAACACGCCGCTGCTCATCCTCGACGAATCCGGACAGGCGCATCTGCCGCTTCTCGTTCAATATCCTGTCGAACGCAATGGTCAATATCTCGAGACTGCCTATTATATGTCGACCCATCCGGGACTGGTAACGCCCGAGGTCGTCGGCGCCGGAAAATATTACGTTCGAAATGTCATCGAGCTCGCCCGCGAAAAACTTCGCCAGCACGGTCTGAACATACAGCCAAAGGTTGCCGACATTGCCGAGAGACTGGCCGGGGTCGAACATGTCGATCACATGCGCTTCCGGACTGAGTTTCAGCCGAATATCTATAACGACATTTACACGCTCTTCGCTCTTAACGAGGGTCAAACCTATCGATACTCGGTCAGTTCGGCCGGCGCCGGCGGAATGGTGCAAATGATCCCGGCAACATACCGAATGGTCAGGACGCGATACCCGCAGGCGAACCTGATGCCCGACTTTATAGAGGGAATGCGAAATCACGTCAACGCTTCACAGGCTATGCTGCTCTATATGCAGTGGACGTGGAACGACCTCATCTCAAGCCCGACGGTCAGCGATGCGGTCAACGGCGGTATTGCCACTCAGGAACAACTTATGGCCGCGGGCTATAATTCGAACCCTGCACGCCTGGCCGGCTATATCAACCGCGGCGGAGCCAACTGGACTGCTTTGATCCCGCGTGAGACAAAGATCTATTTGCAGATCTATGATTCGATGGAGAAATTTGTTCCGATCGCACCCAGGACGAGATAAATACGAGTGATTCAGGATGACACAAGCCGCTAACCGCAAAAGGTCGGCGGCTTTTTTATTCGTCGGCAGCTTCGCTAATGACCAGGGTCTCAGTTCCGATCGAGGCCATCTCGTTTTGAACGTCGGCGATCGTTTTGCCGACAAGATTGACGCCGTCAAAGAATTCGTGCGCCGTTACCTCGAATATCGCGAATGGCGGCGGGACAAATTGCTCGGCCTCTTCCCAATTACGGAAAGAGATCTTTGCCGTATTCAATCCCCACAGCGGGCCAATATAAACATCGAGTGCGAATGAAAGCCCGTCGTATTCATGAAAATACCGGTTCTTGCGTATCTCGTCGCCTTCGAAGATCTCGAACCGTGAATACTCCGCCTCATCCAGATGCAGCTCCGCAGTCTTCCAGATGATCCTGCTGCCGCCCGCATGGGCGGGATATCGCTGTTGCAGCGACCTCGACCAAACACGTGTCGCCGGGTCACGCACTGAACGCAGCCGCAGCCGCGTCCCGAGAATATAATTATCGAATATCTGGAGATGCGAGCTGGCTCGCGTCAGCGGCTGCGGCAGCGTCTCGATCAAAAATGTACGGATTAGTTCAGTTGGGACCGTTTTGTCCATTATTTCCTTATTTACTATACTTATGGTTTTGACGGCCGGATCGGCAGTGACAAGGGTCACAGATCGGGCCGTCGATAACGGAGATATTATGACAATACGCTATTTATTGATAACACTCGCGGTCACCGCGGCTGCCATTTTCACTGCCTGCGGCGGCACAACAACCGGACCGGAGACAAACAACTCAGCGTCTAACGCGAGAACGAATGCGAATTCGGCACCGTCAAACGTAAACGGTCCGCTGACAGCGGCCACCGCAACGCCGTCACAGACTGTCAACAACGCGCCGACGCTGACGCCAGTCTATAAAGCATACTGCGCGGCTTACGTTAAAAAAGACGAGGCGGCCGTCCGTAAAGCCTATTCACGCGCCACGCTCGCATTTTTCGAAGCCAATATGAAGGAAGACGGCGTAAAGTCGCTGATCGAATACCTTTCCGATGACGGCATCAGCAACGAGGTCTGCGAGGTCAGGAACGAGATCATCAACGGCGATACCGCTACGGCCGAGATTACGACCAAGGCTTATCCAAAGGGCTTTCCCGTGGTCTTTGAAAAAGAGGACGGCCAGTGGAAGATCACAAACAAACGCCCCGAAGGCGCTCTGAAGTAATTTCTTGTGTTGAGCAAAAAATAGAAACACTCCGACCATTTCGCCGGAGTGTTTCTATTTTTCTTTTACGCTGATCAACTTGCCGACGCCTTGGACTCGGGCTGATACGGCGGCAGTGTTACGCGGGCGGTTTTTTCTTTTTTGATCCCAAGTGCCCAGTCGGCCTGCATTAACGTGTGAATGTCGCGGGTTCCCTCGTAGATGACAGCCGCTTTGCAATTTCGCAGATATCTTTCCACCGGATAATCATTTGTGTAGCCGTTGGCCCCGTGCACCTCGATCGCCATTGACGCAGCCTTTTCCGAACGCACCGTCGCCTGCCATTTCGCCAGGCTCGCGGCCTTTGCTGACGACAGCCCCATATTTTTGAGATACCCGGCCTTTAGCCATAACAAATGCGACATTTCATAATCGGCTTCCATCTCGGCGATCTTTTGTTTTACAAGCTGAAAGTTTGCGATCTTTTGCCCCTGGACCTCGCGTGTATTCGCGTATTCTACCGACGCGTCGCGGGCCGCACGTATAACGCCGGTCGCACCCGACGCGACAGTGTATCGGCCATTTTCAAGCGAGAACATTGCGATCTTAAATCCCTCGCCTTCTTTTCCGAGCATATTTGCCTGCGGCACTCGTACGTCCTGCAACGAGAAATAGCCCGTGTTGCCGGCTTTTATTCCCATCTTGCCGTGAATTGTCCCGCTTGAGAATCCGGGCACTGTTCGCTCTACAATAAAACAGCTTAGGCCGGAGTGATCGCGGTTCTTTTGCTTTTCGAGATCGGTCCAGCAAAAGAACAGAAAATTGTCAGCCACATCGGCCAGCGAGATCCACATTTTCTCGCCGTTCAATATCCAGTCGTCACCGTCGCGGCGGGCTGTCGATCGCATTCCTATCACGTCCGACCCCGCATTCGGCTCGGTCAGGCCAAAGGTCGCGATCTTTTCTCCCTTCGCCTGCGGCACAAGGTATTTTTGCTTTTGCTCTTCGGTTCCCCAGCTATAGAGGCTGAGCGAATTCAGCCCAACGTGAACGGACATCGCCACGCGCAGGAATGTGTCACAGGCCTCGAGTTCCTCGCAAACGAGTCCGAGAGAGATATAGTCAAAACCCGCGCCGCCGTATTGCTCGGGAATGCACACGCCCAACAATCCAAGCTCGGCCATTTTCGTAAAAACTGAGGGTTCAAAAAACGATCTTTCGTCCCAATCTTTGATATGCGGGGCAATTTCACCTGCAACAAATTCATGTACGGTCGATTGCAGGGCTTTGTGGTCTTCGGTCAGTTCAAGCTCGATCACGGTGTCTGATTGTCCTCTCTAAAATGGGTTTATATGTTAAAATTACGGAAGTCGCTTCAAATAATTAGCTTATCATTTTACCAAAGTTTCCGCGAAACACGCTGGCCAAAATCGTATATATCATGCGTTCAAGAATATTAATCGCGTTGTTGATCCTTGCTGTCACGGCCGTTTCACAATCGGTTCCCAAACCGGCCAGGGAAAGTATCCCGCCGATGCCTAAGCTGCTCTCACTGCGAGAACAAATGGACGTGCGTGAATCGTGGCTCAGAAAGCGGCTTGACAGCCTTTTGCTGCCGATGATGAAACGGCACGGCATCGACGCCTGGATAGTCGTCAACGAAGAATTCCATGCCGACCCTGTGACCGAATATATCGTCCCGCCGGCCCCGGTCGTCGGGCGGCGAGACTTTTTCGTTTTCTTTGTCAATGGCGAAAAGCTCGAAAAATTTGCCGTCGTCCGCTATGCCGACGAGCAGCTAAATAAGCATTACACCGTATCGAGTCCACCCCGAAACGAGATCGGTCCGACCCTGAAAAAACTGGTCGACGAGCACCAGCCCAAAACGATCGCACTAAATTATGGCGGCAGCCG
>JBDTMQ010000336.1:0-3707 GCA_039934155.1 Acidobacteriota bacterium
TCTTTCTCATCAGGATGACGGCGGGCTATGGAAGCTGACCGACGCACAGCCTGATCCGGACGAGTCGGATCTTCCTACTTACCTTCGGCGGCACACCCGTTTCTCGATCCCCGAGACCCTTTTGCTCGAGATGCTCGATGAGAACGGCGATGTGATCGCCAGCGAGGTAAGCGTTACCGAGAACGTTAGCGTCAGCGGAGCGGCCGTTTTTACGTCGTTCGATATAGACGCCGGCGCCTTTCTAAGGGTGAAAAGCGAACGCCACGATATGTCAATTATCTCGATAGTCCGGGGAAAACATGTCGGGGCCGACGGGATGGTCAGACTTCACCTTGAGTTCATAGATCATATGTTTCCACTCGACGGGATCGAGTAAATTTACACATTTGCCGGGAGTATAATGTATCCGGCGGAGGAATCCATGTCAGTTCAGTTTGAAACGGAAGATCGGACCGCACAAGCATCATCGATGTCCCTGTACACGGTGGTTAAAGCAAAAGACAGCGAAGGCAGCTGGAAAGAGGTAGCGGACATTATCAGCATTTCGGCCAGCGGTGCAGGCTTCTATTTGCCAAGGGCTTGTGTCGTTGGAACACTGGTTTCTCTAATGGTGCCGATGCCGGAAAACTTGCGGTGTTATGACCACGAAAAGGAATTCTATAAAGTGTGGGGACTCGTCCAGCACAGCTACCCGCTCAAAGATTCCGAGGGCGAACCTACCAATCACGTTGGTGTCGCATTTATCGGCAAGACGCCACCGGACAGTTATCATGACGATCCGCAGCAGACATATCGCATTTGCGGCATGAATTCGATCGGATTGTGGGTGATCGAAGAGGCAAAGACACCTTTCAAGGCACGACAGCATCCGCGATTCAGGAAAAGCGTCGATCTCTATCTCGCGGTTCTCGATGCGAAACAACGGACAGTCGGGGGTGAAAAAGCAGTGACCGAAAACATCAGCAAAAGCGGCGCAGCGGTCTTTACCACGTTGGATGTCGGCGTCGGCGACCGCGTTAAGTTCATTTGCGAAAAATACGATTTTTCAGGATTGGCGGTCGTATGCAACCGGCAGGAGACGAACGAATCCAAAACCCGGCTTCACATCCAATTTGTTGAGAATGAATTTCCGATCGCTCGAGTATGCGACTCAGAACTCGAAGCAGAACCTGTTATAAAAGAAGAAAATTGATCTACGTATTTTTAGTTGCTTAGCAAACGGGCCTGACAGCCCGTTTTTATTACGGCTTTTGGGGCGGTAAAACACCATTTCTTCGCATTATCTGTATTCGCCGCCGCTGTTGCGGCGTGAGTCGCCGCATGTTCGGAGGCATTGGCCCATTTGGCGGCCGTAGGCGAGGCTCATCAACAGTAATTCTGTCGGAATCGATCGTAACATCCGGCGTTTCTACACGATTCTCGTTTATCTTTGTCTTTCCGATCGTGACCGTCAAAGTGCCGGTCCGATCGGCGGGACGCATTTCGACCGGTATCCTGACGGCCTTTTTAGGATCGCCTTTAGGTTTTTCCGCGGTTGCGTCTGAATTTGCCGCCGACGTTTCAGCGTTCTCTGCCGAACTCTCGGTGATCCCAGGGGCCGCTGGAGCATCATTGACCGTCGTTTCCTCGACCAGCGGCAGATCAGAAAACTGCGGTACGGGCTGTGCTTCCAAACCCGGAATTACTCCTGCGATATAAGCACTGACACCCGCAGCAATAAATGCTAATGCAAAGAGAGCCGCAATAACCTTTCGCTGACCTGTCCGATAGCGGGGTAGCACTTGCTTAAGAACTGTCTCCTCGGAACGTCTTTCTGGCAAGATTTCAGTCTTAACGTTGGTTTGACGCTGTCCTGCATACTGCGTATTCGCAGGCATTAGTTTCGTCGCCTGTTCTCCCCGAAATGCGACGGCAGGAGCAGCTTCTGTATAGGTCTTTAACAGATCGAGAGCGCTTTCGGGATCTTTCAGCATTTTCCGCATATCCGCCGCGGAAGCGGGCCGACCGACGGCATTGAGATCAAGAGCCTGATGCAGAGTTGCTGCGAGCCCCGCGGGAATTTCCGGACGGATCGCGTCAGCCCGCCTTAACGGATCGGGCTGCCCGCCGAGAACATTCATCGCCCGGGTTAACGCATCCTCCGGCGGAACATTTGTCAGCAGATGATAGAGCGTCGCCGAAAGCGAATAGAGATCGCTTCGGGGATCGGTGCCTGTCCCCTGAATTTGTTCGAGAGACGCGTAATTTCGCGAATATCCGAAAATGCTTTTTGCCGCGGCGACCCCGCCCGTTTCGGTAACGTGACCTTTCGCCAACCCAAAATCCAATAGGATCATTTGGCCGGCGCCAGTTACTTTTAGATTTTGAGGTTTTATATCCCGGTGAATTACGGGAATTGCTTGTCTATGAAGAAAATCAAGTGCGTCCAACAGCTGGTCGGCCCATATCCGAACTTGCTCGATCGGGAATGGTTCTCCGTTCTGATCGAGTATTGCCTGCAGGTCATCGCCGGCAATGTACTCCATGACCAGAAACTGTCCGTCGTCCTCAAGAAAATGGTCGCTGACCCTGGGGAGGGCCGGATGTTTCAAACTGTTCAGCAGTCGGGCCTCACGTTCGATAGCACGCCGATAGTTATCGTCCATGCAGAGCGTCTCTTTGATCGCCACCACACTTCCGAATCGCTCATCGGTCGCAACATAGACCGAACCCATACCGCCTTGACCGATCTGTTTGTCGATTCGGTATCTGCTTTGTAATATTTTGCCGGCAGGGATCATGGGCAATTGATTTTCCGTTCGATCGAATTAGTTTACTACAAGATGAAAAAAAACAGGCAGGCGATCTTGCCTGCCTTGACCGCATTCAGATCGATGGATATTTACCGATAGGTCTTTGCCCCAACCTTGGGAAGGTTATAAATGTCGGCAAGTGTATTGAGTTCAAACCGTACTCTGGTCCAATTGCCTTCTGTCGCCGCCCGCAACCGGTAATTACGCATGTTCCGGTCGAGATCTGTGGCGATATTCAGGCACCGCCGTACCTCATCCTGGTTTTCTATCCAGGCATCGCGTCGCTGAAATTCCCGCGACAGCTCATCGGTCGCCGATTCGAGATCTCGTGCCCGCTTATTGAGCCAGTCTTCACGGTCCGAACCGTTCAACCGGCTGCGGTCAAGCGATTTGTCGTAATTTTTTACAAAGTTATCGACGCGGTCTTCAACGCGGTCAATGACCGCCTTTACCTGGGCTTTGGTCATCCCGCGTCCGCGTGCCTCACGGCGTCTTTGGGCGTTTGCAGAATCGGCGACCGCTATAATAAATAAGAAAACTGACGCTGCTGTGATCGTCCTGATAATTAGTTTTCCAGACATTGACCCCTCCTACGTTGCAATTGATCAAACGAGCGCAAAGACGCTCAGGTATTCGGACGCGGATGATCCGATAAAAGTCTAATTTTGCTCATTCATTTGTTTTTCGTCGAACCATCGCTTGGTCAGATCGCACCAAATAGCTAGCCCTTTCCAATGACCAAACTGCTTATAGTGCTTCTCGATCTTCTTATCAGGACATATCTTTTCACGATTATGTTTTTTGTAGTACTGCGACCGAAGCCACGAATCCAGAGCCAGCCCGTCGTAGCGGCCAAGCAATTTGAGTAAATTCTCTGCAGCGTAATCCCCAACACCTTTTATTCCCTTTATCTCC
>JBDTMQ010000337.1:0-3024 GCA_039934155.1 Acidobacteriota bacterium
TCAAAGACGAGAGCGGAATGGAAGCCGATTCGCAGATCATGGCTTTCGAAGACACTTGGCATTGGAAAGGTGCGGCCTCGACCTACGACGATCTCATCCTCGAAGGCGACGAGGTTGCCGAAATGCTTCAGGCATTTCGCTCCTTTATTCGCGAAAATCAGATGATGGCCTATCTCGTAATGATGGCCGTCCGCCTAAAGTTGGGTTCGAGTAAGGCCAGGGCACGGTTGCGTCGCTTTATATTCATTCTTTTTTTCATAGGTGATAGAAGTCATGTATTCTTTCGAGTTATAAGGCTGTTATCTGAAATCGTTCCGGATAGTACGTGAAATATGAGTGTTATCAAGAATCATTCCTGATAATAACCAAAATTCGATGATTATCAGGAACGGTTCCTGATAATCATAAGTTAGATTTCTTCTAGCTTAGAGTTTAGTGGTCTTAAAAATTTCACAGATAGGAGAACTATTTATGCGATACGTTGTATTTTGGCTTTTGTTACTCAGTCCTGTTTTGGGTTTAGCTCAAGACAGTTCCTCTAATCTAACGAAAACTCCTGAGGTAATTCGTTGGCAACAAGGCTCATCCAACTCCGACTCTATAATGTCGGACGGGCAAGAGGTGAAAGTTATTTCGTCTGACCAAGTTACAATCTCCGTTACGCTAATTGAAAGAAAGAATTGGATTCCTCACGCTTTTGTTAGCGTCGAAAACAAGAAAGCCGAGCGATTGCTCGTTGACCCGACAAGTCAAAAGCGGCTTTGTCCCCGAAGGGGACTGAGAAAATAGCCCAGGGTAAGCCGAAACTGGGGCCCCTGCGAGGGCATCCCGAAGCGGGGTAAGTGAAGGCCGCCACCCTGGGAATGCATCATCAAAACATTCCGACCCTGAAGGGGTCGAACAAATATCGGACGACGTAGCTCCCCTTCAGGGAGCCGAAATTGTTGCGAACGATTCCCCGGGGTTTCACCCCGGGCTATTATCTTCGTCACCTTCGGCGACCTCGACGGCACAATAGATGCGGCTTTCTGCCGCGAGACGCGAACAGACGGCTTCGGCGTCGTTCGGCTGTTTCATTCATTAGACATTTGACAATGTATGATACAATATTCAGATGATCCGCTTTGGGCGGGTCACGATCTTTGAAAATCTAAATCGTTGGATCTAAAGAGAAAAGCGGAGGTGTCTCACGGGTAATTCGCGAGACCGTTCCCGTAAACGACCTTTTGACAACAATTTAAGTTTTTGCAAAGCAGAGTTTTTTGCACTAAATTTGTGGGCCACGAGGCGTAAACTCAGCAAATACAAACACTTAGAGCTAAACAAGTTGTGTGAGATAGGGGTGAGACGCCCTGAGACACAGGCAGTAAAAACGGGTATGTGTCCCAGACACCGTGTCCCTTCAGTCTTCTTCAACCGACGATCACGTAAAAACACGGCAAATCGAACCGCTGCCGAATTTACGTTAAAAAAGTTTTGTGGGATCGGACAACTATCTGTTAATCTAGGATGCCAAACACTCGAAGGCAGCTTCATTACGTGTTCCGAAATTACAACAACTTTTACAGCTGATCGGAACCCAACTCACACACTTTAGGAGGTATTGGATGACAAGAAGACATTTATTCACCCTGTTCGTTTGCATCGGACTTGCTGCACAGGGATTTGTATTCGTTCTCTCGGCTGACGCGCAAAAGCGCAGCAGCCGACAGGCGTCACTAAGAAGCACGTCCGCAACCGACAAACCGGGCACCGAGGCCAAGATCAAGGCCGCACGTCAACGCGCGAAAAATAGCTCGACCGCTGAACTTGCAGCAGGCGATCCCTGTTTCTCGGACGTTCCGATAGCGGTCGGTCAAACATTGGCCGGAAGTCTTGCCACCGGCGATTGCGATTATTTCGGTGACGGAACTTTTGTGGACTTCTACTCATTTAACGGCACTGTCGGCCAGGCGATCAATGTTTCGCTTACCTCCTCGGCCTTTGATGCCTTCGTTTTCTTGGCCGACAGCGGGCGCGACCTGATCGCGTCGAATGACGACGGACTCGGCGGCACGAATTCGCGAATACCGGCGGACTCGGGCGTGATCATTCTCCCCTATACGGGAACGTTTTATATCGGCGCCAATTCATTCTCACCGGCCAGCGGCGCATATAACGTCAGCCTCGGAACGGATGCCGCGTGCACCGTGACACCACTCACCTATAACCAGACAGTGAACGGCACACTTGCCGGCAGCGACTGTCCTGTAAATCTCGGCGGCGATATCTACAATACTGACATTTTCACTTTCAACGGTACCGCCGGCGATCAGATATCGATTACGCAGACATCGGCAGCGGTCGATTCATATCTGGTCATGAGGTCGCCCAGCGGTCAGAACTCACTCGAGGACAATGACAGCGGCGGCGCACCGAATGCCCGCATTCCCGAAACGGGAACACTTACACTGACTGAGACGGGACTCTATTCGATCGAGGCCAGCAGCTTTAATCCAGGCGGGGCCGGCGATTATACACTGACTCTGACCGGGCCAAACGTAAACCCGGCGGCAAGCACGCCTTTTGATTTTGACGGCGACGGAAGAGCCGATGTTGCCGTTTTCAGACCGTCGGACAATACCTGGTACGGTTCGCTTTCGCAGGAAGGTTACAGGTTCAGGACCTTTGGAGAGCCTAACGACGTTCCCGTACCGGCCGATTACGACGGCGGCGGAACCACTGACATAGCGGTTTGGCGGCCTTCGAATGGTACCTGGTATGTGATCAGCTCGGAAACTGACGCATTTACTGGGGTGGCCTGGGGAGTGAATGGCGACATTCCTGTACCTGCCGATTACGATGGTGACGGCTCGGCCGACCTTGCTGTATTTCGACCGTATGACAACACATGGTATCGCATGTTCAGCGGCGGCGGTTTCTCGTATGTCACTTTTGGCGTTGATGGCGACATACCTGTTCTAGGCGATTTCGACGGTGACGGCAAAACTGATGTCTCGGTGTACCGTCCATCCGACAACACCT
>JBDTMQ010000338.1:0-3528 GCA_039934155.1 Acidobacteriota bacterium
CCGGCTGATTGCGGCTATTCCGCCTATTACGATGCGAGGGGAAACAACGGTAAGATCGAGATCATCTTTTCGCAGGTTACGGCCGAGATACTAGGTGGCAAGCTCAACTGCGGCTTTGGCTACGTCCCGACAAACGTCACGCGAGCAGAGATCGACGGCACCGCATTGCCCGAGCGTATCGAGGCCGATAAATTCCAGCGCAATTCATACCATTATGCGGCGCCCGCCGGATTCGACCCGCGAAAGAGTGTTATCACTATATTTATAAAAGACAAGCGTTACGTCTCCGATCCAACGTTTATCAAGCAAACGGACAACAATGTCAACATACCTTTGAAGCCCATAAACTGACAACACAAATGCAAACACTCGACCTAATCATCATCTTCGGCTATCTGATCGGCATCACGGCGTTTGGCATCTTGTTTTCCGGCAAGCAGGAAACGACCGAGGACTATTTCGTCGGCGACCGCAGCGTGCCGTGGTGGGCGATCGCAATGTCGATCGTCGCGACCGAGACGAGCACGATCACGTTTGTCTCGGTGCCGGGAATTGCGTTTGCAAGGAATGGGAATTTTCAGTTTCTCCAGCTTGTTTTCGGCTACATGCTCGGCCGCATCGTGATATCGCTGATCTTTATCCCGATGTATTTCAAGGGCGAATTGCAGACGGTCTATCAGCTTCTTGGGGATCGGTTTGGCAACCGCGTGAAGATGCTGGCGTCTGCTCTTTTCGTCGTTATGCGAAACGTTGCGGACGGAGTTCGACTCTTGCTAACCGCGATCGTTTTGGCCGCGGTTTACGCCTCGTTCAACCCCGGTGCCGATCAGACAACGGTTATCATTGCCTCGATCGTTCTTCTCGGTGTTGTAATGATTGTCTTTACTTTCTACGGCGGAATGGAAGCGGTCATTTGGGTCGAGGTTGTTCAGCTTGTTATCTATATCGGCGGCGCGATCGCTGCGGCCGTGATATTGATACAAAACATCGACGGCGGCCTTTCAGGAGCGATCGCCGCCGGGCAGCAGTTTGATAAGTTCGATATCTTTGATTTTAATCTCGATTTTGCCAAGACCTATACGTTTTGGGGCGGCCTGATCGGCGGATGTTTTTTAACGATGTCGACGCACGGCACCGACCAGTATCTCGTCCAGCGATATTTGTGTACCGATAAGCCGGCATCGGCCGCGACGGCACTGCTCACGTCGGGTGTCGTCGTGCTTGCCCAGTTCGTCGGATTTTTATTTATCGGTGCGTTGCTTTTCGCATTCTACGCTCCGTTCAACTCGCCTGAATATGCACAGGCCGGCGTTGCCGGATCGGGCATTTCCGGCACGTTTCCTTTTGCAAAACCCGATCAGGTCTTCCCGAATTTCATTACCGAACATATGCCCGCCGGGCTGTCAGGCCTGGTCGTCGCCGCCATATTTGCCGCTGCTCTTTCGTCTTCGCTAAATTCCATAGCGGCGACAGCGGTCAATGATCTTTACAAGCCTTTCGCCCGCGCAGTGTCCGACAAAAAACTGCTCAAGATATCGGGCTGGCTGACTGTCATCGTCGGCATTATTCAGATAATTGTCGCGATCCTCTTTATGCAGACGGGCGAATCCGCGTTGAATCTTGCTCTGTCGGTCGCTTCGCTGTTCAACGGTCCCGTCCTTGGCGTATTTCTTGTCGGCACACTGATGAAAAAGGCCCGCGAAATTCACGCGCTTATCGGAATGGTAGCCAGTACATTGCTGATGTTATACATCCTATTAGCGTTCAACGGGATACTGCCGGGTCCAAAGATCGCCTGGCCGTGGTACGCGCTGTTCGGCAGTGTTGCCACTTTGGCCGTCGCATGGATCGCGACCTTGCTTATAAAGAATACAAATGATGAAGTCCTTAATTAGCTTGTCACTTTTTGCTGCAGTTCTGACGGCACCGCTTCTCGGCGTCGCCGGCCAAGGGCCCGCCGCTAAATTCGAACCCTCGAAAAAGGCCTGGGATTGGGCAGACAAAACGCTCAGGAAAATGTCGGTGGACGAAAAGGTCGGCCAGCTGATACACGTCGGCATCAATGCCCGTTTCGTCAATCAGGACAACCCGTTTTTCCGGTCGCTGAAACGCGATGTTGTCGAAAACAAGATCGGCGGCATCATATTCTTCGGCGCTCCGATCTATGAAACGACCATTCTCGGCAATCGCATGCAGGAACTGGCAAAAGTCCCACTGCTGTTGTCACTCGATGCCGAAACAGGTATCGGCATGCGTTTCGAGGATGCGATAAACTTCCCCTGGGCGATGGCCGTTGCCGCTACCGGCGAGCCGCAATACGCACGCCGCGTGGGCGCGATCACCGGCCGCGAGGCGAAAGCGATCGGGATCTATCATGTGTACTCGCCGGTGCTCGACGTAAATAACAACGCCGACAATCCAGTGATCAACGTCCGCAGTTTTGGCGAGGACCCGGACGAGGTCGCAAAATACGGCGTTGCTTTTATCGAGGGTCTGCAGAGCGAGCGCGTGCTTGCGACCGCCAAGCATTTCCCCGGTCACGGCGACACAAATGTCGATTCACATCGTGGACTGCCGATCATCGATCATTCGCTTGCACAGCTTGAAAAGACCGAGCTGGTTCCGTTCCGGAAAGCGGTCGAGGCCGGCGTCGCGTCGATCATGATCGCCCACATCGCTCTGCCCCAGATCGATGGCGAAGAGATCAAACCGCTGGAGAAATTTATTCAGGGCGACGCTGAACAAGGTGCCGAGCTCGTAAACCTTAAAGCGACGCTGCCGGCAACACTGTCAGCAAAAGTTCAGACTGATATGCTTCGTCGCGATATGGGTTTCAAAGGGCTGATCGTGTCAGACGCGATGAGCATGAGCGGCCTTACCATCTATTTTACGCAGGAGGAAGCAGGCGTCCGCGCATTTCTCGCCGGTACCGACATTCTGGAAAAACCGGCCGATGTCGACGCGATGATCCGCGGCATTCGCGAAGCTGTGAAAAGCGGTCGCATACCTGAAGCGCGGTTGAATGACTCAGTTCGCCGCCAACTTGCGTGGAAATACGAGCTCGGCCTGGTCAAACAGCGCATTACGCCGGTCGATCAGATCGACAAGATCGTTTCTAACAGCGAGACGGCCGCTCTGACCGATGAGATCGCGACGAAGGCGATCACGCTCGTCCGCAACGACGCGGGAACGCTGCCGGTCGACCGCTCAAAGCGCGTAGCCGTGATCGGCATCTCGAATGGCTTTGACGGGCCGGGCACAATGAACAGTTTTGTATCTACGCTCAGGCAGAACGGCGTTAAATTTACGCCCGTCTATCTTCAGGAAAATTCGACCGCCGAACAGGTCGCCGCCGCCCGCAAAGCCGTCAGCGAATCAGATGTCGTTATCGCCGGTCTTTACGGCCGCGTGCGTTCAGGCGCTAAAAACAGCGTCGGGATTCCCGATAACGGTGCGGCAATTCTCCGGGAAGCGATCGCCGCTGATAAAGACGTTGTCGGGATCGCATTCGGCAATCCTTATATTCTC
>JBDTMQ010000339.1:0-3126 GCA_039934155.1 Acidobacteriota bacterium
GGCGATGAGCGACCGTTTTGGCAAGGACTACGCCGTCGGCGACACGCACATCAACGACTTTCTGGTTAAGCTCGTCGACCCGTACGAAAAGACATATTATACCGGTATCGTGTATGAACGCCGTGCGAAAGCCGTGCTGAATTCCGGCGGCGTCAACGCTTACGAATTGTTCGTTCAGGCCATGAATTGGTTCGAAAAGGCCGAGGCGATCAAGCCGTCGGGGAACGACGACGCCGTGCTTCGATGGAACGGCTGTGCCCGGATAATTAACCGCAATAAACTCGGCCCGCGTGAGATGGCCGATGATTTTATCGAATAGCCGGCGGCCAAGTTTTTCTTTATCTGGCCGTGTGATATTCTGTGCCCGTTATAGTTTGATTTTTCTGCATTTGTATCAAAATTCGTTCTGATTAAGGAGTAAATGTTATGCCCGGCAAATTCGTGATCAAAACGGCCAAGAACGGCAAGGTGCGCTTTAACTTAAAGGCAAGCAACGGACAGATCATTTTAACCAGCGAAAGCTACGAGAGTCGGAAGTCGGCCGAGAACGGCATCGAATCAGTAAAGAAAAACGCGGCGAATGAACAGCGGTTCGAACGAAAAAAAGCCAAGGACGGATCGCCGTATTTTACGCTGAAAGCCGGGAACGGCGAGCCTATCGGCAAAAGCGAAATGTATAAGTCGGCATCGTCGATGGAAAGCGGGATTCGTTCCGTGATGAAAAACGCGGCTGATTCGCCGACCGTCGACGGCTGATCCCGATGCTTTTTCTGTGTTACCCTTTTAAGAATTTTAACCTGATTAGCCCAAGCTCCGGCATGGGCTTTTCGATTTAGAAAAATGACAACAAATAAAACGCGGCCCGGTATCGATGTACTGCTGAATGATCGGCCCGAGCTTATTCGCGGGCAGCGGATCGGCCTGGTTTGTAATCAGGCCTCGGTCTTTCCAGACCTTCGTCACGCGGCTGATGTTTTTTTCGAACATCCAGAAATAGAATTGACCACGCTATTCGGCCCGCAGCACGGCATTCGCGGCGACGTTCAGGACAATATGATCGAGACCGATCACTCCGTTGATTCGCACACGGGACTGTGGATCTATTCGCTTTACAGCGAAACGCGCGAGCCGACCGAAAAGATGCTCGAGAATGTCGACACGATCGTCTTCGATCTGCAGGACGTCGGCTGCCGTATCTACACCTTTAATTACACGATGGCAAATTGTATGCGGGCGGCAAAGAAGCTCGGCAAAAAGGTCATTGTTTGTGACCGGCCAAACCCGATAAACGGCATCGCTGTCGAGGGTAATGTGACCGAGAAGGAATTCACCTCTTTCGTCGGGCAATTCGAGATACCGACGCGGCACGGAATGACGACAGGCGAGCTCGCCAAAATGTACAACGAGCATTTCGCGATCGCCTGTGATCTCGAAGTGATCCCGATGGAGGGCTGGCGTCGCGAGATGTGGTTCGAGGATACGGGCCTGCCATGGGTCATGCCCTCGCCAAATATTCCGACCGTCGATACCTGTGTCGTTTTTCCCGCGACCGTTCATATCGAGGGGACCGAGATCAGCGAGGGCCGCGGCACGACAAAACCTTTTGAGCTGAACGGCGCTCCATACATCGACCCCTGGGAATGGGTCTCGGCCCTCGAGGAATTCGACTTTCCCGGCGTCTCATTTCGCCAGACATTCTTTCAGCCGACCTTTCAAAAACACGGCAAGGTGACCTGTGGCGGGCTGCAGCTTCACGTCACCAACCGCGAGGCGTTCACACCCGTCATCGTCGGCGTCGCAATGATCAAAACCGCCTACGATCTTTATCACTCTGAATTTGAATGGAAACGCGAAGCTTACGAATACGTCTTTGACAAGAATCCGTTCGATGTCGTCAGCGGGACCGACAAGATACGCAAAGCGATCGAAGCCGGCGGATCGCTTGATCGGATCACCGCTGGCTGGAAGGACGGTATTGAAAAGTTCAACACCGTGCGCGCACCATATTTGCTTTACTGAACGTCATTGTCGTAATTCGCGATATTGCTCGCCATTCCGCCAAAAACAAAGTGGTGGAACGGAAGCACAGAAAACCAATATAGGCGGCCCAAAAGTCCCCGCGGGCGAAAAGTTGCGGTTTGCTTCAAAAGGGTTTCGCCGTCTTCTTCGGCGATCTTAAGTTCAAGCCAGGCCTCGCCCGGCAGCTTCATTTCTGCATAAAGCAGCAGCCGTCGATCGACCCTGTCTGCGACCAACACCCGCCAAAAATCAAGAGTGTCGCCGGCATTGATCTTATTCGGGCTCGTCCGTCCTCGCCGCAGCCCAACGCCGCCGACGATCTTGTCCATGACGCCGCGGAGCGACCACAGCTGGTTAGCATAATACCAGCCGCGGCTGCCGCCTATCGACCAAATGTTGTCAACTACCTTATCGACATCGCCGTCTATCCTGCGGACCTGTTCGTCGGTATAGCAGCCGTTTTCGGGCACCTCGATATTTTCGAGCAGTCGATTGCCTGTAAAACTCGAGATCAGCGAATCCTTCCAGCTTGAGACGACGGCGTTTTGGCTGATCTTTTGGAACGCGAGTTCGACCGCCGTTTTGTAATCGATCGTTTTTATTTTAAGCAGCTCGACGAGATCATTATTCTTTGCGACTACCTCGACCTTCATACTATTTACCAGATTGACGGCAAGTTTGAACGAGGTACTTGTAACGAAATAAAGCCAATAAGAAGAAAGTTTAGGGCTGAGAACGGGAACGGTGATTATATAACGTTTCAGCCCGCGAACTTCAGCAAACTGCAGCAGCATTTGTTTGTAGGTCAGCACGTCGGGTCCGCCGATATCGTAAGATCGGCCGTATGTCTCGTCACGAAATAATACGCCGGTCAAACATTCCAGAACGTTGCGGATGGCGATCGGCTGAGTGCGCGTGTTTAGCCATTTCGGCGCGATCATGACGGGCAGCTTTTCGACAAGGTCCCGCATAATCTCAAACGACGAGCTTCCCGAACCGACGATTATCCCGGCCTTGATCGAAGTAACCGGTGCCGCGCCTCTGCGAAGTATTTCATCGACGTTCTGCCGCGATGCGAGGTGCTTTGAAAGCTCATCGTCATTTGTG
>JBDTMQ010000340.1:0-6633 GCA_039934155.1 Acidobacteriota bacterium
GCCTGCACCCGCAGGCACGGCCGCAGCGACGGGCCCCGGAAATGGCGGCGGACGCGGTGCCAACCGCCTAACGCCTTATCAAAAGGAAGCCGAATCGCGGATGCTGCCGCAAATGACGATGGCCAGCGAAGATTACAACCGCCTCGTGAGAATGATCCAGGCCGGCGTAAAGCCGCGCATGGCGGTCGACATTCAAACCCAGTATCACGACGAAGACCTGATGGGCTATAACACGATCGCTGAGATCCCGGGGACAGACCCCGTGCTTAAGAACGAGATCGTTATGCTCGGCGGGCATCTCGATTCATGGCATTCGGGAACGGGCGCCACCGATAACGCAGCTGGTTGTGCCGTTGCAATGGAGGCTGCACGCATTTTGATTGCATCAGGGCTCAAGCCGCGGCGGACGATCCGCGTCGCTCTTTGGAGCGGCGAGGAACAGGGGCTGAACGGTTCGCGGGAATATGTAAAACAGGAATTCGGCGAAATGAAACCGAGCGAGACGCGGGGCCAGCCGGGACAGCTCGTTCGCGGTGCGAATTACGACAAACTCTCGGCGTATTTCAATCTCGATAACGGAACGGGCAAGATCCGCGGCGTTTATATGCAGGGAAATGCCGCCGTCCGACCGATATTTGAATCGTGGCTGGCTCCGTTTGCCGACATGGGAGCTCGGACGCTTACGCTGTCGAATACCAGCGGAACCGATCATTTATCTTTCGACCGCATCGGACTTCCAGGGTTTCAGTTCATTCAGGATGAGATCGAATACGATACCCGCACGCATCACTCAAACCAGGACAACTACGACCGCATCCAGGCCGACGATATGAAACAGGCGGCGACCATAATGGCCGCGTTTGTTTATCAAGCGGCAATGATGGATGAGAAAATACCGCGAAAAGTGATGAAGTAGGCTGGACCTTCTGTCAGCAACATTTCATTTTCCGGTGCTTCACGATACGAAAGCCGTGAGTTCTATAAAAGCTCACGGCTTTTTTTGAAATGTACCGCGACAGGTCTTACATTCGGTCGCAACTAGCCGGTGATATTAAATTTCTCAAGCTATTCGAGGGACGGCCGGTCCACCGAATTAAATCCGTTGAGTTGGTTGAAATAAGCCATCGACTGAAAAACGATCTGCACCTGGGCGACGGCAAATGTGACGGTCCGATCGCCGCTCAACAAACTTCCGACGGTCCCGACAATGCTGTCGTATCGGAAGTCATGCACACGCTTCCGGCAGCGTTGTGTGTTCCCATAATAAAAGTCGACGCCATTGCAGGCGGTAATAACCTGGTTAGCGAATTCACTAAAAGCTTCCCGCAATTTTTTCGGCACGCTTTGAGGGTCTGTCATGGACAATTCGACCATCTCGCCAAGTGCCTTCATAAAACGCCTATAATGAAAGATCACGTCCTGGATGCGAAGAGTTCGCTGCCTAAACTGTTTTTTGGACAGATCGGGCTGTTCGCTGTAGACCCTGCCCATAAATTCACGGAATTGAGGGTCGCTTTCCGGATATGTGTAAGCATCCCAAAAATCGTCTACGATCTTTTCTGCGAACTGGGCCATCCCGATCCGAATGGCCTCGGCGACAACAGCCAATGGCGGGGTAACGGCCGGCAATGACGGGCTTTCATAACTTATCGTATAAGGTTTTTCGTTGACCGGTGTATAGTGCCAGCCGATCGCTTCGGCCGTCTTTCGCCCGACCACTCCGTCCGGCTTAAGGCCTTTCCGTCGCTGGAAGAGGACGACGGCGACATGGGTCGACCTTGCGAATCGCCCATCGACCGGCACCGGCGGTCCCAACGCCATGCCCGCGCCGTTCAGAAAAGCCTGAAGAGCGCGGACGGGCGGCCCGGCACTCCCCAAACAAAGGGGACGCGTCAGAGTTGGGGCATTTTGCGGCACAGCCATATTCGACCTCGGGCCGATCTTGGGTCTTCTGGAAAAGCGTGGTCAAATATACCATAATCTCAGAGTACCGATTAATTTTTGTAATGGAACAAGCTGTTGAGAAATACAAGGTCGCCGACGAGCCATTTTACCTCCCGATCGCGAGCGAGATCGAACTATTTGAGGCGGCCTATGCGGCCCACCTTCCCGTTATGCTGAAAGGGCCGACCGGATGCGGAAAGACACGCTTTGTCGAGCATATGGCCTATCGCATGGGACGTCCGCTGATAACGGTCGCCTGTCACGAGGACCTTTCGTCGACCGATCTGGTCGGGCGTTTTCTGCTCGAGGGCGAAGAGACCGTCTGGCACGATGGCCCGCTGACATCGGCTGTTCGTGCGGGTGCTATTTGCTACCTGGACGAGGTCGTCGAAGCCCGGAAAGATACAGTCGTGATCATCCATCCGCTGACGGACGATCGCCGCCGGCTGCCGATCGAGAAACGCGGCACGGTTTTGGACGCCCCGCCCGAGTTTATGCTCGTCGTCTCATATAATCCGGGTTATCAATCGATATTAAAAGATCTCAAACAATCGACCCGCCAGCGTTTTGTGGCGATGGAATTCGACTACCCGAACACAGAAGCCGAGATCGAGATCGTCTCTAAAGAAGGCGGCATCGACCCGGAAACAGCAGCCGATCTGGTCAAGATCGGGCAAAAGGTCCGCAACCTTCGCGGCCACGGCCTCGAAGAAGGCGTATCGACGCGTCTTTTGATCTATGCCGCACAAATGATCGCCAAAGGGATCACTCCCATCCAGGCCGCCGAGGTCGCGATCTGTTCGCCGATCACCGACGACCGCGAATTGCAGCGAAGCATTCGCGAGATCGTGACCACGATAATCTAGCCTCGACTTGGGCGATCGAATTTCGTGTATACTTTCCGCATGCTCCGACTCGCTCTGGCATTCGCTCTCGCCTTTACCGTCACCTCACAGGCCCAAACCTATTCGGTTCCGCGCAAGCTGCCGCTAGAGCGTGCCGTCAAGCGCGAGTTTCGTGAATGGATGATAACGCCCGCCCGCTATCCGGGGCTGGTCGCTGAACAGTTCTTTCCGATCGGTTGGTCGCGTGACGGTAAATTCGCCTATTATTACGAGCCGGTCGACGAGGCTTGCGGCTGTTATTTTGCAAATCTTGTCATTCAGGACATGCGGACCGACAAGGTGCTGTGGGAGTTCAAGTTCAACGCTGATAAAGAAACTGACCCCAACACCGGCAAAATACCGCCCGAGGACAATATTCAAAAGCTCTGGAAAAAGAACGCAAAGCTCTTTTCCGAAAAGCTGAGAGAGCATGGCATTGTCGGGTCGAGATCTGTACTACTTGGCAAGACCCTTGCCGCGGGCGGCCGCTCTTACACGGCCAGGGGCACCGTCAAAATGGGCAAAAATCCCGATTACGGTGACGAGCGCGTCAATAAGTTCACGTTTTTGCTTACATCGCCCCGGCTCGGCACCAAAACCCTTAGCACTATCGACCACAGCAAAGAAGAATACTGGTACACCCTCGATGCCGGCATCCTGGGCCTGATCAAAAGCCCGTTCGAGTCCCGCGTCGCCGTCATTGGCATGGAAGTAAACCGCGGCTGGGAAGGTCCGCCGCACAACGGCGACATCCGCATCGTCGGCGCCGACCTCATGAGTGGGTTTGCGAGAGCTCGTTGAATTTAAAAAGCGAGGCTTGGAGTCCTTGCTTCAGCAGGCTCTTCCTTAATGTAACAGGCCGCCTAAAGGCGGGACTCCAAGCGCACACCCACGAACCTCCACACCCTCAAACGCGAAACCCCTGCCGTTCCATCGCCGAAATGACCCGCGACATCCCGGCGGATAAGTTGGAGAAGTTGGGTGAGATGCTTGCGGAGTTAGAATCCAAAAACAAAGGATAGACATGCGAATCAAAATCTTCTACCTTGTGTTACTTCTCGTCGCTCTGCAAATGCCGATAACGGCGCAGGGGTCGCATTGGTCAAATCTGCGAGGTAAAAACCTCCTGGCGATTTATATGACTTGCGCTGAAACTAGGTTGTTCCCAAAGAGGAGTCTCCAACGCAAAGTTCAGCAAGCAATTCCTGTAGAAGCCCGCAAACTGTCCGGAACCTGGGGCGATCGAGCATTTACCTTGAAGCTTGGGAAAAAAGCCGTCTATTTCATTCCACTTGTCTGCGGCGCGACTGGAAACTGCGAGTGGCGCATTTATTCTATAAACCCAACCATCTATCTGGGCAGTTTGGTTGGCACACATTTCTACACTTATGTGAGCGCGAAGACTTGGCCGATGATTATTGCTTACGCCCACATGAGCGCGGCTGAGGGCATACTTGCTACCTACCGATTTCGCGGCGGTCGGTATCGTCAAGTTGGCGGAGAATATGCAACAAGTGCGAACGGATCTGGAATGAGCGATTTTGGCATGAATGTTAAGACGCATCCCATGCCTAAGGAACTAGAAGACGTTGGAATAATGTGTAAGGACAAAAGGACCTATCCCCCCGCCTGGTTCGCACCGATCAATGACCCGAACAAACCCGACTGGGAGATACTGCCGCAGGAGGCAAAGTCGGGTGAGGTTATTTTGTCTAAGCGGAATGAACTTGGGATCTTGTCGAACTTTGCGGCGACACCGTTTGAGATGGATGGGAAGCGTTACGCGAGCGTCGAGGGCTTTTGGCAGATGATGCTTTATCCGGAAGGCGGAGCGGACGAGAGAGCGAGGGACAACCGTGTTACTTGGAAATATACCCGCGAACAGGTCGCCCAAATGACCGCCTTCGAAGCGAAACAGGCCGGCACCCTCGCCGAGGAGAATATGAAAACGCTCGGCATCGATTGGGTCACGTACAACGGTAAGCGTTTCCCGTATCGCTCCGTCACACCCGGCGAACATTACCGCCTCATCCTCGCCGCGATGCGTGCCAAGCTCGACCAAAACCCGGAGGTAAAACGCATTCTGCTTGCGACCGGCGACCTCACTCTCAAACCTGACCACCACGGCGAAGAAAACCCGCCGCCCGAATGGAAATACAACGAGATCTGGATGAAGCTCCGCCGCGAGATCCAAAAGAATTGAGGTCGTCGTTCTATTCCTTATAAATATAACAAAAGCGGTGTAACGATCAGTTTCCTGAATGTCGCACCCGTCAAATTTTGTTTTCCTCTGTGTTACACTCGGTCATCAGCCGAAGGACATAGCGAAAAAATGGATGTGGACAAAAAGCCGCCTATAAGGCAGAGCTTATCGGCCTCAAGGCCCAATTGGTCGGCTCGACGGCCGCGATCAGTCAACTTGGACAAGCCGCATATCCGGTCGTCGGCAACATGGCAATGATCCACACACGGCCGCTCGCGGCGAATGGTTCGAACATGCAGGCTGATGCGATCGGCAGATTGACGAGCATGCTGGAACGCCTCGTTGACGACCTTTAAACAAATCGATCAGTAATGGGAACCGGACTGTCACGACGCGACTTTTTGCGATCCGCGGGAATAGCGGCCGCGGTCGCGGGTCTGCCTCTGCATTCGCTCGGGCAGCGGCAAAAAAGCTGTGTGATCATCGGCGCCGGCTTTGCCGGGCTTGCCGCGGCGCTCAAATTAAAGAACGCCGGCTGGCGCGTCACTGTTCTCGAGGCCCGCGACCGTACGGGCGGACGCGTTTTTTCGCATAAGTTTGCGGACACTGATCTAATTTGCGAGCTCGGCGCCGAATGGGTGGGCGAGAGTCATGAGCGGATCAAAGCGCTTTGCAGCGATTTCGGCATACCTCTGCAAAAACATCAGTTCGACGACTATTTGCTGCAGAACGGAAAAGTTGCGCGGCCCGGCGAGTGGAGTTTTTCGTCTCAGGCCAAAGCCGCGTTCGATAAACTTATAAAGGCCTACGACAAATTCACGCCCGCTCAAAAAGTAAGGTTAGACAAGTACGATTGGTGGAACTATCTCGAAAAGATCGGCTTTACCGAGGACGACCTTCGGCTTCGCGACTTGATGGACTCGACCGATTTTGGTGAATCGATCCGCCATGTATCGGCATTTGCGGCATTGGCCGAGTATGCCGAGTCGAGCCCTAAAAACGAGATGGACTATAAGATGATGGGCGGCAATTCGCGCCTGACGTTCGAGCTTGCACGACGTGTGGGCATCGGCAATATTCTTCTTAATTCGCCGGCCGATGCGGTCCGTCAGCGCCGTGGTACGATCTCGGTCACGAGCGGCGTCAACGTTTATAGCTGTGACGCTGTGATCTGCACCGCGCCGATCCAGAGCCTGCTCAAGATAAAATTCGATCCGCCGCTGCCGTCCGCTCAACTCGCCGCCGCCGAACAGCTTACCTACGCTCGTATCTGTAAGAACAGCGTCCTCTATGACGAACGATTCTGGAAAGCAGAGAATTTCTCGCTTGTGTCCGATACAACCTCGCACTATTACTTTCACAGTACACAAAATCAGCCCGGCAAACAGGGAATTCTCACCGCGTATGCCATCGGTGAAAAGGCCGATGTGCTGGCTTCGCAATCGGACGCGCGGCGGCTAAGGATCGTCGCCGGCGATCTGACCGACCTCAACGAAGATGCTCCGAAGCTGGCTCGCGGCATCGCATCGTATGCGTGGCAGCGTGACCCTTACACCGACGGCGCCTACGCGCTTTATAAACCGGGACAGTGGTTCGGCATTC
>JBDTMQ010000341.1:0-3561 GCA_039934155.1 Acidobacteriota bacterium
ATCCGCGGCCGGTTCCATGTACCGGAAGGATTCCGTATCGGTTTGTTCCTGAGATGCGTCAGTACGGCCTGGGGCGAACGGAACCTTAACGTCGTATCCGCCATCCATTGCGGCCCTTTCAACCGCAGCGCAGCCGCCGAGCACGATAAGGTCCGCGAGCGAGACTTTCTTGTTTCCGGAAAAAATAATGCCCGATTGACCATCGTTGAATTTCCTCTGGATACCCTCGAGCGCGCTTAGCACGTTGCTGAGTTGGGCAGGATCATTGGCTTCCCAATTATTTTGCGGTTCGAAACGAATTCGGGCACCGTTGGCGCCTCCCCGTTTGTCCCCTCCGCGGAATGACGAGGCTGACGCCCACGCGGTTCCAACCAATTGTGAAATCGTCAATCCGGAGTCGAGTATCTGCGCCTTTAGTGCTGTCACATCCGCATCATCTATCGTTTCATGATCAACAGCCGGGACCGGGTCCTGCCAGATAAGCTCTTCGGCGGGCACCTCTGGCCCCAGATATCGGACACGCGGACCCATATCGCGATGGGTCAGCTTGAACCAGGCCCGCGCGAACGCATCGGCAAATTCGTCCGGATTTTCGAGAAAGCGCCGTGATATCTTTTCGTACTCCGGGTCTAGCCGAAGCGAGAGGTCCGTCGTCAACATGGTTGGGAGGTGTTTGGTCGACGGGTCGTAGGCGTCCGGAATGATCGGCTCCGCGTTTACCGCAACCCACTGTTGTGCACCGGCCGGACTCTTGGTAAGTTCGTATTCAAACCCGAAAAGATTCTCAAAGAAATTGTTGCTCCATTGGGTCGGCGTCGTGGTCCATGTCACTTCGAGCCCGCTCGTGATGGTATCGGGCCCCTTTCCGGCGCCGTAGCTATTGTGCCAGCCAAATCCTTGCGACGCGATACTCGCGCCCTCAGGTTCGATATCGACGTGCGTCGATTCTGCCGCCCCATGGGTCTTGCCAAAGGTATGGCCGCCGGCGATAAGAGCAACGGTCTCATAGTCATCCATCGCCATTCGGCCGAAAGTCTCGCGAATATCGTGGGCGGCCGCAATTGGGTCCGGATTGCCGTCAGGGCCTTCGGGATTTACGTATATAAGTCCCATTTGCACGGCACCCAGTGGGTCCTCCAGACCTGACTTACGGCTGGGCACGACGGCATCCACGTCGTCATCCGAAACCAGGGTTCCGGTCTGCTTGTCGGCTCCTTCGGAACCGCTGGAATAGCGAATGTCGCCGCCGAGCCAGGTATCTTCCGCTCCCCAGTAAACATCCTGGTCCGGTTCCCAGACATCTTCTCGGCCGCCGCCGAAGCCGAAAGTCTTAAAGCCCATAGATTCCAGTGCGACATTACCCGTCAGGATCATCAGGTCAGCCCATGAGATCTTGCGGCCGTACTTCTGCTTGATCGGCCATAGTAGCCGGCGTGCCTTATCAAGGCTGACGTTGTCCGGCCAACTGTTGAGCGGAGCAAAACGCTGCTGTCCGCGCCCGCCGCCGCCGCGGCCATCACCGATGCGATATGTTCCCGCACTGTGCCACGCCATTCGGATGAACAATCCCCCGTAATGCCCGAAATCTGCAGGCCACCAATCCTTCGAATCTGTCATTAACGCGGACAGGTCATTCTTCAGGCCCTCGTAATCGAGTGTTTTGAACTCTTCCGCGTAGTCAAAATCCTCGTTCATCGGATCGGACTTCGTCGTATGCTGACGGAGGATATCCAGTTTCAGCATGTTGGGCCACCAGTCACGGTTCGCCCTGAACGTTCCATGCGTAAACTTCAGAGCCCCGCTGGTAAACGGGCATTTACCCGCGCCATTTCCATTTTCTTTATTTTCTTCCATCGCTAGTTTTCCTCTTTTTTAAGTTCGGGTTTAATAGTTATGAACAAGTGCAGATCACGTCTCAGACGCACCCGGGGCATAGACCCCTGAGTACTACTTCGACTGATTCAGCTTTGAAATGCGAAAGGCGTTCGCCCTTCTTAATGAGATCATCAGAAATAGGCAGGTCGAGATCGACGAGTTTGCCGCAACGGCTGCAGATGGCATGGTCATGCCGGGTTAGCTTTCGATCGAACCGTGTAGATTCCATTCCAAACCGGACCTCACCGATCAGCCCTTCACACCTGAGATAACGCAACGAATTATAGACGGTCGCGAAGGATATACCCGGAAGGATCCGGCGAGAATACTCAAAGACCTCATTTGCTGTCAGATGTTCTTCCGATTCCTTTATGACCTGGAGGACAGCCTGCCGTTGTTTGGTCAATCCTAAACGCCCATTGATATTCATCAGTCTCCAAATTTCGTATTATTTTTAGAATGATTCAAATTCTAAAGATTGTCAAGAAACTGAAATAGCAATAAACATTGTTAGACGAACCGCCAAACTAATGAGCATCGCTTGAGAAATATTCTTCCTTCCGGCCGCGAAACCAATCGACAAATTTCGGTATTCCGTCTGCGATCTTAGTTGCGGGGTTATATCCGAGCAGCTCCTTTGATTTCGATATGTCGGCATAGGTTGCCGGCACATCGCCGGGCTGCATCGGCTGACGATCGATGATCGCATGCATGTCGAGACTGCGTTCCAGTAGAGAGATCAACTCGGATAATTTTGTCGTCTCGGACTCGCCGAGATTAAAAACCTCGTATTTTGTTTTGTCGTAATCGATCGCGGCCCTCACACCCTGGATTATGTCGTCGATGTACGTATAATCACGCTGCATCGATCCGTCTCCAAAAACGGGGATCGCCTTCCCTTCCGAGATCAGCCTTGAAAACTTATGGATCGCGAGGTCAGGTCGCTGACGAGCCCCGTAAACCGTGAAGAATCGCAGACAAATACAACGAATGTCATACAAATGCGAATAGGTATGACAAATCAGTTCACCAGCGGCCTTTGTTGCGGCGTACGGAGAAATTGGCTGGTGAATGCGATCATCCTCGGCGAAAGGCACTTTTGCATTTATGCCATATACGCTTGACGATGAACCAAAAACGAACTGCTTAACACCATGGCGGCGGGCAAGTTCAAGCAGGTTGAGCGTGCCGTTGATGTTCGTCTCAGTGTAGAGTTTAGGCTCCGAAAGTGAGGGCCTGACACCGGCCCGAGCGGCCAGGTGAACGATCACGTCAAAGTTTGACTTCAAAAATACTTCGGCAAGCGCCTTATCATACCTGACATCGGCTTCGACAAGCTCATAATTTTCGTGGGTGAGATGGCTGGCGACGTTCTCCCTTTTTATTTGCGGAGAGTAAAAATCGTTGAAATCATCGATAACGGTGATCTGCCAGCCGCCTTCGGAGAGCAATCGATCGACCAAATGCGAACCTATAAACCCCGCCCCGCCTGTGATAAGGATATGCTTCATCACAACAATTTTACTTTATGGCTAAGACCCATGCGAATCTCGAATTGAGTCGGGCGTCTCGCTTTGGTTTATAGCCCGCCACAATGGGTTGTTCCCCGCCCGGATTACGCAGGGTCGTTTAGACGATGGCAATCGCGCGTAGATGTAAATTCCTGCTATTGCTTGTCATTTGCGA
>JBDTMQ010000342.1:0-7096 GCA_039934155.1 Acidobacteriota bacterium
CGAGGGATTCAATTATGAGGTCGTCAATGCCGGAGTTTCTGGCGACACCAGTCTAGGCGCTCTTGAGCGGGTCGACTGGGTTCTCGAACAGGAAAACATTTCAGTAATGATACTGGAGATCGGCGCCAACGACCTGCTTCGCGGAATGCCGGTCGCTCAAATGAAAAATAACCTCAGAAAGATCATCCAAAAAGCAAAGGCCCGCAACGTCAAAGTACTGCTTTGCGGAATGCTTGCACCGCCAACAATGGGAGCTGACTATCAACGTGATTTTTCGAACGCATTTCCGGATCTGGCTGACGAAGAAAAGGTCGCCTACCTGCCTTTTCTCTTAGAGGGCGTTGCGATGAACAAAGACCTGAATCAGGGCGACGGGATTCACCCGAACGCGGAAGGAGCAAAGATCATGACGAAAAACGTATATGACGAACTAAAACCGCTGCTGGCCGGTGGTGTATAATTTTGAAATTACGTGCATTTGCTGACAGTTACACGGCTGCGGCAGGGAGGGTGAATGTGAAATGTTCGATCTTTACGTTGACGATATTGCTTATCGCTACTGCAGCTGTATTTGGCCAACAGGATACTCCGACGTCCGCCCCCTCGGAATCGGGCGTAAGTAAAAACGGCGCGACTGAAAGCGGCAACGACGGCGGCGATAAAAAGCTGACTGTGCCTTCGGCGCAAAATGGCTATGTAAGGCCTGATTCAAAAACACGCTTTAAGAGTTATGTAAATGGCCTCGTCGGCCCGATGGCTGCGGGAAAGCATGTTGCCCTTGCCGGCTTCAGTACATGGAGAAACTCGCCCGAAGAATGGGGCGATCATTGGGAAGGTTTCGGACGGCGTGTGGCGTCGAATTTTGGTAAAAACTTTATTAAACAAACGACCGTTTACGGCCTGGATGAAAGCCTGAGCCTCGACAGTCACTATTACCGAAGTGAGAGAAAAGGGGTCGGTTCAAAGATAAAAAATGCTTTGATCTCGCCCGTAACCGCGCGAACAATAAGCGGCCGCCGGGTTTTAGGCGTACCGCGAATAGCGGGCACGTATGCGTCAAGCATCCTCGCCGCCGAGACCTGGTATCCCGCACGATACGATTGGAAGGACGGTTTGAAAAGCGGCACATATTCGCTCGGTTTCAACGCCGCCTTTAACCTGGTCAAAGAATTTATCTGGAAAAAATAGTACCTAAGGCCGCGAAAGGTTTTTTGATCGATGTAACACCGAAACTCAGAACGAAGAACGCGGCCAGGTTTGTTCAATATGAACGTTTCACATCTTGAATGTGCCAACTGCGGTCTGCATCACGAAGCCCGCGTGCTGCAAAATCTTTGTGCCGAATGCGTCAAACCGCTTCTGGTCAGGTACGACCTCGATACAGCAGCTCAAACTCTTACAAAAGACTCGCTGGCCGCACGGCCGTCAAACCTTTGGCGTTACAGCGAAGTTCTACCGGTCGATGATGCGGCGAACATCGTCAGTTTTGGCGAGGGCTGGACGCCGCTTTTGCGTGCTGCCCGGCTTGCTTCGGCTTTAGACGTCAAGATCGATCTATATATAAAGGACGAAGGACAAAATCCGACTCAGAGCTTTAAGGCGCGAGGAATGACGGCGGCCGTCTCGATGGCGAAAGAGATGGGCGTGGGGAAACTTGCAGTGCCGTCGGCCGGGAACGCAGCCGGCGCGCTTGCGGCATATGCGGCACGAGCGGGGATCGAGGCACATATTTTCATGCCGTCAGACACACCCGAAGCGAACGTTGTTGAATGCCGACAAACCGGCGCCCATGTGACCTTAATTGACGGTTTGATCACTGATTGCGGAAAGATCGTGGCCGAACGAAAGGACAGCGAAGGGTGGTTCGATGTATCAACGCTTAAAGAACCCTATCGCGTCGAAGGCAAGAAAACCATGGGTTATGAACTTGCCGAACAGCTCAACTGGACACTGCCCGACGTCATCATTTATCCGACCGGCGGCGGAACCGGCCTGATCGGAATGTGGAAGGCTTTCGACGAAATGCAGCAATTGGGATGGATCGGTGCGAAACGCCCGCGAATGGTCAGTGTTCAATCGACGAGCTGTGCGCCCATTGTTAAGGCATTTGAAAAAGGTGAGCGTTTCGCCGACGAATTCGAGAATGCGGCGACGGTCGCCTCCGGGCTTCGCGTGCCGAAAGCCATCGGTGATTTTCTGATCCTCGACGCTATTCGGGCTTCAAAGGGCACTGCGATCGCCGTAACCGATGCGGAGCTGATCGCCGCCGTCGGCGAGATCGGCGCCTCTGAAGGCATTTTTGCGGCACCGGAAGGGGCGGCGTGTCTGCCGGCTTTAAGAAATTTGATCGATGCGGGGTCAGTTGCCGACGGAGAAACGGTCGTGCTGTTCAACACCGGTTCGGGGATCAAATATCTCGAAGCGTTCGCCTAAGCTCAGCCGTCCAGCCCATCTATTCGTTCGCGAAACGTCTGCTTCCATCCATCCGGCAGAGCGCCGATCAATATCGCCCGCCGCATCGTTTCCACATCTGTCTTGTCCTCAACATACAGGCGAACAATATCGTCAACTGTCACCTGATGTTCATTCCGTTCCAGAATTGTTATCTCGTCGTTCTCGCCAAGTTCGCCGGTCTTTAGTACGGTCAGATAAATTCCGCTTCGGCGGCTTTGCAGGAATCGACGGATGATGTCCTTTCGCCCGAAACGAATTCCCAGTTTGTAACACGGCATCCTAGGCTGCGTCACCGCAAATTCGGCAGTCCCGATACGTAAAACATCGCCGATATAAGCCTCGGTCTCGATCAGGCCCTGGGTCGTCAGGTTCTCACCGAAATTTGCCGGCTCAAAAGTATGATCGGGCATTTCTTTCTGCCAATACGCGTAGTGCTCAGAAGGATAAATATAGACCGACTTTGCGGGTCCGCCGTGAACCCGCAGATCGGCTTGAGCATCGCCCTCGAGGTTCAGTTGGCCGACCTTTACCCGGCCCGACATCGGCGATTTAAAAATAGCCGTCGTAACGATCTCTTCGTCCTGAGTTTGCACGATCCCGGGCATTCCGACGGCAACGGATAAGACCTTCATCGGTTCAGAATCGGCCCGCCCGATCGGTTTGTCAATCCGGTCGCAAAGCAAAAAATAGAAAAAACGGCTGAATTTTGATAGACTTTGCCGGATAAGGAGCGTTCGGCAGGGCAATATTTAATAGTTATGTTCAGTGACAATTTCAGACGTGGTGAGAACGGCGGGAAAGGACGAAAAGGCTCAAAAGTCGTGTCGAAAGCGGCGGATATCGGCTGGAAGGCGTTTCAGGCCCTAAATAAGGCCTTGCCCGAAAGCGAATCGATCCAGCCGGGATGGGCTGCTGAGCCGCTGCTCAAATCGTATGAGCGGACCGCTCCGCCACTTGGATTCCCGCGTGAGACCGACAGCCTGTGTCCGACATGCGTCAAATCCGTTCGCAACGGCGTTATCGCCGGTGACATTCCGCTCGACATTCTCAAAGATTCGCATCCGGGCGAAATAAAGGCCCAGATCTTAGAAGAGAACGGGCAAGTCATCATGCGCAAGACGTGTCCAACGCACGGGGAATTTGAGGACGTAATGGCGACCGATCCCGCCTTTCTCGAACGCATCGAATCGCTGTTTTACGGCCGCGATTTCAAGGCAGCTGAGGACAAGCACGTTCATCATCACGGCACATCTGACATCAAATTCGGCCGCGGCGCCGTGCTCACGGTCGATCTGACCAACCGATGCAACATGATGTGCAATCCGTGCTTCATGGACGCGAACCAGGTCGGATATGTCCATGAGCCAACTTTCGAAGATACAAAGGCGATACTCGATCGGGCCGTTTCGTTCAAGCCGCGGCGGCAGATCATCATTCTATTTTCGGGCGGCGAACCGACGATTGCGCCGCACTTTTTGGAATCGGTAGCGTATGCAAAAAAGATCGGGTTTTATCGCATTCTCGCCGCGACCAACGGTATCCGATACGCCGAGGATATCGAATTCTGTAAGGCGGCCAAAGAGGCTGGCCAGCACGGCGTCTATTTGCAATTTGACGGCACCTCAGAAGAAAAGAACAAACATCGCGGTGTTGGGAATCTTTTTGACGTAAAGCTCAAAGCGATCGAGAATTTAGCATCTGTTGGAATAAAGGTCACTCTCGTCACCACGATCGTCAACACGGTCAATAACGACGCGATCGGCCAAATCGTCAAATTCGCCGCGCAGAATATCGACAAGGTGCAGACGATCGCGTTTCAGCCGGTTTCGTTCACCGGCCGTGATGAGGATATCAGCGACGCCGACCGCATTCGCCAGCGATATACACTTGCCGGCATGACACAGGACCTGCGGGACCAGCTTGACGGCACGCTCGAGCCGCTTCGCGACTGGTTCCCGCTGTCGAGCTATTCGGCTTTCACTTCGGTCATGGATATGCTGCAAGGGGCAGACGCGCCGTGGGGTTGGTCGTCGTGCAATTGCCACCCGAATTGCGGGATCTTTACCCTCATCGTCGTCGATAAAGAATCGGGCAAAATGACCTCGCTGTTCGATTTTTTCAATTATGAACGGTTCATGCGCGATGTGGCGGTGATCACCGATACGGCACGCGGCAAGAAACTGACGATGGCCCAGCTTGGCATGGCGATCATGCGGAATTATGACGCGTCGCGTGCGCCCGAAGGCTTTCCGATCTCACAGATACTAAACCTTTTCCGGCCGTCATCGGCTAATTCGAATTCCGACCGAAACGACCGGATGCAAACCCGCGAAGTCACGGATAAGTGGCGTGTTCTGTGCGTTGAAGGAATGTGGTTCCAGGACCTGTTCAATTACGATTTTCGCCGCACCGAGATGTGCGTTATCCCGTATGGCACACAAGAGGGCGAGGTCTCGTTTTGTGCCTACAACACCGGCGTCGGCTGGCGGCAGATCATCGAAGAAATGCACAAGACCGCAAATCTAAGCGAGTGGTACAAAGATCACGGACGGCATGCCGTATATGCCAAAGGTAAGGAAGTTCCGGGGATCGCCAAAACCCGCAGCCTGAGTTTGCCTGTTATTGCTAAGGTGCTCGAAGACGACCTCGACAAACCTGTCAGTACGCCGTATCTGGTGGAAGAGAACGAGACCGCCGGCGTCTAAGTCGCTTGGCCGCCGAGGAACGCGGATCACGCGGATAGGGATCTAATTCCCATCCGCGTTTTCAATTATTCTGTTATCAGTTTGAGCAGTCGTTTAAGTCCATCTTTTACGCTGAGGCTTTCGGCGATATGCACCCGAAGAGCGCGTCGTTCCCGATCAAGCAGCACCTGAAAATCGCCGCGAGCCTGTGCCGCCTTTACAACACCGAATGTATATTTCTGTCCTGGGACAGGAATGTCAAAATCGTCGTCGGCCGTGATCTGCAGAAAGACGCCGCTGTTCGGGCCGCCTTTGTATGCCTGTCCCGTGGAATGGAGAAATCTGGGGCCGAAGCCAAGACAGGTGGCCACGTGTTTTGAGTCGAGAACGCCTTCGCGAATCTGCTGCAGCAGTTGGACGTTCTCATCGCTCATCTCAATATACGCCAGCAGGGCAAAGTAATCGCCGCTGCTTATTTTGTCCAGATGGGCGCGGATGAGACCCGCAAGCGTATTGTCGCCGGCTGCTCCCTGCAGCTTATCGGCGTATTCGTCACTTGAAAACAAACTTATCCCCTCTGATTCGAAAAACGGTTTTTCGTCGGGCAGCTTGCCTTCCTTTTCGTACTCGTCGGTCAGCTTTCTCGCCTCGATCTTAGCGGCCTCGACGTCCGGCTGGTCGAACGGGTTGATCTCCATGATCGAACCGGCGACGGCGGTGGCAAATTCCCAACGGAAAAATTCCTGTCCGATGTTCTCAACTGAATCAAGCTCGATCGAAATGAACGGGTGGTCCGAACGCTTGAGAGCCTCGACGCGCTCGTCTATTTCTCTCGATGTCTTTCCGCCCCGAACAGTCAGGTGGACAAAGATCCTGTCGCCGCCGTAATCCTCTAGCCGCTGGATGGGCTCACGGTCGACGGGAATGATCGCCTTGCCGTTCTTGCCTGTAGATTCGGCGATCAACTGCTCGAGCCAGGCTCCCAGATCGTGTATTTCGTCGCCGCAGAAAAACGTGATCTTGTCGCGGCCTTGCGTCTGGCAAATACCCATGATCGCTCCCAGCAACAGACCCGAATTTTCATTGTCATCGCTCTTGCAGGCGTCGACCATCTCTTTCGAGCGTTGCAAAAGCGGTTCGACATCGAGGCCCATCGCCGCCGCCGCCGCCAAGCCAAAAGCCGAGAGCGCCGAAAAGCGGCCGCCGATCTCCGGCTCACCGTAAAAGATATGCCGAAAACCATCGTCGACGGCGATCTTTTCCATTTTTGACCCGGGATCGGTGATCGCGACAAATTGTTTTCCTGCATTTTCTTTGCCCGCGGTTTGAGAGACCTTGTCAAAGAAATATTGTTTGAAACAGTTGGGTTCGAGCGTCGATCCAGACTTGCTGGCGACAATGAAAAGGGTTTTGTCGATATCTATCAGGCTTTCGATCGCTTTGACACGTGCCGGATCGGTCGAATCGAGTATGTGGAAATTCGGTTTGTTGAACGTAAAACCCAGCACCTCAGGGCACAGCGAGGAACCGCCCATTCCCATAAGAAGCACGTCTTTGAAGCCAGACGACTCGATGTCGGCACGAAAGGCCCGGTATTTCTCTAGGCCGCCGAGTTCTTCGTCGACTATATCGAGCCAGCCCAGCCATTTTGCTTCATCCTTGCCCGTCCAGACGCTCGCATCCCTTTTCCAAATGCGCTCGACCTTGTCCGACTGCCGCCATTCATCAATGACAGACACAACTTCGGCTTTTAACCCTTCCGAAAGAGTCACGGCTATTCTGTTAAGCATAAGATATCTTGGAAAGTTAATCGGGGAATGTCAACAGCTACCCTCAGGCGCGTTCCAGCCATTCGAGCAGCATATTTTCCTGCTTATGAAAAGCGTGTTCCGGCCTGTCCGCACGGCTCATCGGCAGCTTGAAAACAGCCGCCGAACGATTCGCCCAGGCCGGAAGCA
>JBDTMQ010000343.1:0-2379 GCA_039934155.1 Acidobacteriota bacterium
CGCACTGCGAACTCAGATCGCGGCCATTCTCAGAAACAAGGGATTTGTCGCCGGCCGTCGATAGGAATGCGTCTTTTGTCATCACGACAAAATCGATCCGGTTCGTCTTGCTGTCCTCGAATGCGACCCTTACGAAATCTGTTGAATAGCGACCCTCGGATGATGCGGTCGATATCGGACGCGTCTGCATTTCGCGCCGTGCTTCGGCAATAAGGCTCTTGATCTGACGAAAACCGATCACGCGGTCCGGCGTTCTGATCGGCATCGACTCGCGTTGGTCCGGTTTGACGGTGACCGATTCGACATCCTCGTCCGCAGAGCTATTGGCCGCATCCGGTTGGACGATCCGCGGGCGCGGCGTCGAGGCCGGTATTACGGTCGGCATAGAATTAGTGATCACGACCTTTACAGGGGTCGGTGTCGGCTCGGCGCTTCGCGGCTGTGAGTAGCCAAAGGCAGCGACTGAGAGCAAGAACAGGAAGGCACAGAAAGACTTCATTTTCATCGATATCTATTTGGATTGTACTACAGGGTATCGTCAGCAGAGGCGGCTATCTGCTTTACCGCCCATACATAGAGATTCGCTCAAAATGGAAATGGTTGTCAAATTAAAAACGGTTATTTATATAAACTACAAAAATAAGTTATATGATTTTGCGTTTTGTGCCCACGCGAGATTATTGTAAATACTAATCTGCAGATCTATGGGAACAAGGATGGGAGCAAATATCAAAAGGCTTTTTGGAACTGACGGAATTCGCGGAATGGCAGACGTATTTCCGCTCGACGCACAGACGATGCGGGCTGTCGGAGCCTCGCTTGCGCGTCGAATGGGAGAAAAACTCGGCCGGCAGCCGCGTCTTCTAACCGGCCGTGACACTCGTGAATCAGGGCCGCGCATCGAAAGAGAATTGACAACGGGCGTGACAGAAAGCGTTGGGTTTTGCCGTTCGGCGGGCGTAATGACGACGCCGGGTATCGCGTATCTGACCAGGCATTTTGGCTTTGATGCCGGTGTCGTAATCAGCGCGTCGCATAACCCTTTTGACGACAATGGCATCAAGATCTTCGCTCCGTCCGGAAAGAAGATCGGCGAGTCGGCCGAATTGGCAATCGAAGGCGATATTTTTTCCTCGCAGCACACGTCGTTCTTATCAGCGGACACCGAAGTGATCGAACAGCCCGGCGCAGATTTCGCTTATCTTGAACACTTGGCGGCACATTCCGACGGTCTTGACCTTCATGGAATGAAGATCGTTCTTGACTGTTCGAACGGCGCGGCGTCGAGTCTTGCGCCGGAGCTGTTCAAGCGGCTGGGGGCCAACGTCAATGCTATCCACGCAACGCCCGACGGACGCAACATTAATCGCGATTGCGGGTCGCTGCATATGTCGGATCTACAGCAAAAGGTGATTAGCGAAAAGGCCGACATCGGGATCGCCTTTGACGGCGATGCTGACCGGGCGCTGTTTGTTGATGAGAAAGGCACCCTGGTTGACGGCGATGGTGCGCTTTGGGCCTTATGCCGCTGGATGACCGGACGCGGCGAACTGGCAAATAAAACGGTCGTCGCCACGGTGATGAGCAACATCGGCCTTGAGCTCGCGCTAAAGTCGGCGGGCCTGGATCTGCTGAGAGCGCCGGTCGGTGACAGGTTCGTTTTGGAAGAGCTGCTCAAAACCGGCTCCGAGATCGGCGGGGAACAGTCGGGGCATATTATTTTTCCTGCAATAAGCCTGGTGGGCGACGGAATAATGTCTGCGATATGCGTGCTTGAGGCAGTTCAAGCGACCGGCGGAAGCTTATCAAAAGCCGTCGAAGGATTTGTCAGATATCCTCAGATCCTTGTAAACGTTAAGGTTCGCGAAAAACAGCCGTTCGAGTCCGTATCAAAAATTGCCGATGCCGCCCAAAGGGTCGAGAGGCAGCTTAACGGATCGGGACGGCTGCTTCTCAGGTACTCAGGTACGGAGAATTTGGCCCGCGTTATGATCGAAGGACAGGACCAGGCCGCTATCGAATCCCAGGCAAACGAGCTGGCGGGAGTAATAAGAGCTGAGCTCGGCTAAAATAATAGTTTGCATCGCAGGGATAACTCTTGCAAAATCGGATTCAATAGTTGTATATTGTTTGCATCGAAACGGCAGGTGAAACCTCCGTTTCCAGCGATCGCCGGGGTGAGGACGGTTGTCGCGAATTGGCAGGTGCGGTGCACTTCCACGTTGCTTCACCTGCACATCAATAATTTCATTCCTGCCGTGAGACCGTATCATCTCCCGGCAGATTTTTTTTGTTCCCCGACATCAAATGCAAAAGATCAGCGTTCGGGTCAGATCAAAACCAAAGTTCATCCGGGTTGATGCTTCGTTGGACCTTCAG
>JBDTMQ010000344.1:0-7904 GCA_039934155.1 Acidobacteriota bacterium
AAAGGCGGATGCAGGAAACTGCTGGGCTGGGCATTACTCGTACTTGGCCTCTTGATGTTTTTGGGCGGCATCGCCGGTGCAGTCGTTAATCGCGTAATGCCGCCGGGCGTCTGTCAGACCGCCGATGATTACTACGCCGACGCTGAAAAAGCCGTGAAAGACGCAGAGGCGGCAAAGGGCACGCCGCAGCAGGCACAAGCCGAAGCAAAGGCCAAAGAAAAGCTCGAGACCTCCAGGATCTGGTCGATAGGCTGCAGCGAGGCCGCGTCGACCCACTTGATATTTTTTGCAGCGCTGCTCGCAACCGGTTTTTTCGGGCTTGTGATGGCCGTCATCGGATTTTTTGTACGACGAGTGCCGGCTGCCTGACCTTTCGGTACGCGTACTGGACCCGGATCAACTGCTATCAACTGGCGCGATCGCCGGAATGCGAGACAAGCTGATCCATGATTACTTCGGCGTCGATTATGAGATCGTCTGGGATGCCGTAATAGTGAAGATTCCCGGTCTTAAAACCGCGGTAACTGTAATGCTTCAAGAATAAATGGATAATCAATATTGCACGCCTCTCGACATCTCACAGATCGAAGCCAATTTTGCGGAGATCAATCCGGCGATGACGCCCGGCGAAGCCCTCGTCGAAGCCAACCGCTGCCTCTATTGTTATGATGCGCCGTGCATGCACGCCTGCCCGACGCACATCGATGTCCCATCTTTCATAAAAAAGATCGCCAGCGGGAATCTGCACGGATCGGCCCGCGTGATCTTTGACGCAAATCCGATCGGCGCGACCTGTGCCCGCGTTTGCCCGGTCGAGGTCTTATGCGAGGGCGCGTGTGTAGAAAAAACCCTGATCAATAAACCTATCGAGATCGGCCGGCTGCAGCGGTACGCGACCGATCATGCGCTCGCAAGCGATAAACAGATCTTTGAAAAGGGAGAATCGAACGGCAAGTCGGTCGGCATCGTTGGATCGGGGCCGGCCGGTCTCTCATGCGCCGCGTATCTGGCGCGGTTGGGCTATGACGTAACGGTCTATGAACGCCGTGCAATGGCCGGCGGACTAGACACATACGGAATGGCCGAGTACAAGATGCAGCAGTCGGTCTCGCTCTCTGAGGTCGAGCATGTCGCGGCGATGGGCGTCAAGTTTTTGACAAACACTCAGGCGGGAAAGATCTCAGAGTCGCCCTCAGAAGCGGAGGAATTGATCAAAAAGGCGGAAGCGGCGCAGGACGACCCATCGGCCCTGGTCGCCGATAACAGTCTCGCGGCACAAATAGTGTCATTCGCGGATCTTACGAATTGGCACGATGCCGTTTTTATCGGCGTCGGGCTCGGCAATACCAATCGGCTTTCGATCCCAGGCGAGGAATTCGACGGCGTCTATGACGCGCTAAAATTTATTGAAAAGATCAAATCCCGCGATTGGAAAACAGTGCCGCTCGGCAAGACCGTTGTCGTTTTAGGTGCGGGCAACACCGCGATTGATGCCGTGACACAGGCAAAGCGGCTCGGTGCGACGCGCGTCATTATGGTGTACCGCCGGACCGAGATCGACGCGTCGGCCTATCATTACGAAATGGAGCTTGCCCGAAAGGACGGCGTCGAGTTCGTTTGGCAGGCCGCACCGATCGGGATACTTCCCGGCGAAAACGGTACTCGATTGTCGCTCAGATGCGAGAGAACCGACGGGTCGCTCGAGCTTTTTGAGATACCCTGCGACATGATCATAAAGGCCGTCGGACAGCAGAAAATGCGTTCCTTTTTTGAGTCGGTCGTTGGTGTTGCCACGGACGAAAAAGGCCGCGTCGTTGTGAATGATCAAATGCAGACCTCAAACCCGAAAATTTTTGCTGGCGGCGATTGTGCGAACGGCGGCAAGGAGGCGGTCGACGCCGCCCAGATGGGAAAACTCGCCGCGATGGGAATACATGAAACGCTGACGGGCGAGAGTGTGCAATTCGCCGGAGCGAACATCGCGACCATAAATCCGTCAATTCACGCACATTAGAAGAGGAGTTCAAATGGAAACAAACGTTCAAACTGCCGCGCAACCTGGACCGCCGCCGCAAGCGATTCTAATGCAGCTTTCGATGGGTGCCGTGGTGACGCAGGCTCTGTTTGTCGCGGCTAAGCTCAGCGTCGCGGATGTTCTCGCTGCAGGCGAGAAGCACATTGACGAGATCGCAATAGCGGCTGATGCGCATTCGCCGTCGCTTTATCGAATATTGAGAAGTCTCGCGTCGCTGGGAGTCTTTACCGAAACGAAGGCTCGGACATTCGCGAACACGCCGTTATCCGAAGTGCTTCGTGCCGAAATTCCCGGCTCGATGCGCGATTCGATGATCTTCATGGGTGAGCCTTGGCACTATAACGTTTGGGGGAACATGCTTTACAGCGCCAAAACTGGCGGGACGGCGTGGAAAGAAACTTACGGCGAGGAAGTCTTCGATTGGTTCGCCAAAAACCCTGAAGCGTCAGAGATCTTCAACGGCTGTATGTCGGAACTTAGTGCCGGAGCGGCCCCTGCGATCGTCGCTGCTTACGACTTTTCGGGCATCGGCACGCTGGCCGATATTGCGGGCGGGCACGGTTTCCTGCTTTCGCAAATACTCAAAGCAAACCCGGAAATGAAGGGCATTCTCTTCGATATGGAGCGAGTTGTTGCTGGCGCCCGTGAGGCGCTTCGTGCTTTCGGTGTGGAGGATCGCGTTGAAACGGTTTCCGGCGATTTCTTTTCAGAAGTTCCAGTGGCCGACGCTTATATAATGAAGCATATAATCCACGATTGGGACGATGAGCGAGCTATCAAGATCCTTCAAACGATCCGCCGGGCGATGAAGGACGACGGCAAACTGCTTCTCGCCGAGATGGTGATCCCGGTAGGTAACGAACCTCATCCCGGCAAGATGCTAGACCTTGAAATGCTGACCTCGCCGGGCGGCATGGAGCGCAATGAAGCGGAGTATGTAGAGTTATTCGAACGATCAGGCCTACGGCTGAACAAAGTGGTGCTCACCGCGTCACCGTTTAGCGTGATCGAAGCAGTAAAAGCGTGAGACGCGTTGCCGCAGAAGATCACAGGGATGCAGCGACAGCGCGCGAACGGCGGCAAAGAAGCCGTCGACGCCGCTCATATGGGAACTCCCCGCGATGGGAATACATGAAACGCTGACCAGTGAGAGCGTCAGATTTGCCGGTGCTCTTTGAAATATCTTGATATATACATATATGTCGGTATAATAGTATATGGAATTCGAGTGGGACCCGCATAAGGCGGTCGCAAACCTGCGAAAGCACGGCGTTTCGTTTGGCGAAGCTGTTGAAGCATTTTATGACCCGTTGGCGGTTGACGATATTGACGACGCTCACGGGTCCGATCTTGAGCAGCGATTCACTCTGATCGGGATGTCGTCTGTCCGGCTGATGATCGTCGCTCACACCATCAGGTTGGGTGATAAGATCCGAATCATCTCGGCGTGTAAAGCGACCCGCTCCGAAACCAAAATTTATGAGCAAGCAAACAAAAACGGATAAGGAAATAGTTTTCGAGATGACGCAGAAAGAGTACGACAAGGGACTGGCGAAGGGCTGGACCGAAGACGATATGCTGCCCGTCGGCACTCACAGATTTAGTCGGTCGCGGTGGGCGGAAAAGCTGAAAAAGAGCAACAAGGTAAAGGTATCGATCTACCTCGATAGCGAGGTGCTGGGCTACTTTAAAGAGCGCGCCGGGCGACCTGACGCGGCTCCTTACCAAACGCAGATCAATAATGAGCTTCGTAAGGTGATGGAAAACGGATCGCCGGACTCTACGAACGTTGTACAGGATATCTTGAACGACAAGAAGTTTTTGAAAGCCCTGAAGAAGAAACTTGAGACAATCTGATTGGGCTGTGCGGGTTCATGTATAGGTTGGGTGCTGACCGAGTTTGATTCACAGCCATTTTGAGGGTTGAAAGCAGAAGGCCGTGACTGCCTGATCTGAGGTCTCGATGTCATAGACATATTGAAAAACGAATTAACGTATGTACAATAGTTCGGCCGATCGTTGGATTTAGTGGAGTTGGCCAACGGCTGGGAACGGATAAAAAGTTTTTTGACAAATTCGAGGAAATGACCGGCCTATGCTTCCGCAAATCTAATTTATACAGTTGGTTACGTGTCCCATAATTGGCGTGAGACACCCCTGAGACATCCGTGGGACACCACAGCGAAAAATGCCGATCAAGAGCAGCAGAGACATAGTTTATTGGAAATACGCGTCACACGCGTTTCAAACGATAATTCACAAATGGCAGACCTATCAATCAATTTTGCAGGAATTGGATCACCTAATCCTTTCTGGCTCGCGTCGGCGCCGCCAACGAATATGGGCTCGATGGTCGAGCGGGCTTTCGACGCCGGCTGGGGCGGCGCAGTCTGGAAGACTTTGGGCGAACCGATCGTAAACGTTTCGTCACGTTTAGCGGCGCTCGATAACGGTACGAGTCGGATGATCGGGCTGAACAATATCGAACTGATCACGGACCGGCCGCTCGAGGTAAATCTCAAAGAGGTTTACGAGTGCAAGAAAAAATATCCTGACAACGCCGTCATTGTCAGCCTGATGGTCGAGTCGAAAAAAGAAGCCTGGCAAGAGATCGTCAAGCAGTCTCAGGACACAGGTTGTGACGGATTTGAGCTGAATTTTGGCTGCCCGCATGGCATGAGCGAACGCGGTATGGGAGCCGCGATGGGACAGGTGCCCGAATACACGTGCATGGTCACCGAATGGGTCAAGGAAGTTTCCACACTGCCGGTGATCGTAAAGCTTACGCCGAATGTCACGCACATCGTGCCGCCGGGAAGAGCTGCCCAGAAAGGCGGAGGCGATGCGGTATCGCTGATCAACACGATCAATTCAGTGATGGGTGTCGATGTCGATACGATGATCCCGTATCCGAATGTCAACGGCATGGCCGCCCACGGCGGATATTGCGGCACGGCGGTCAAACCGATCGCGCTCAATATGGTCTCGGAGCTCGCCCGCGACGCGGAATTTAACATCCCGATCAGCGGCATCGGCGGGATCAACACATGGCGTGACGCGGTCGAATTCATGCTTCTCGGTGCCGGCAATGTGCAGGTCTGCACGGCCGTAATGCATTACGGCTATCGCATTGTCGAAGACATGATCGACGGGCTGAACAATTATCTCGACGAGAAGGGATTCGCATCCGTGAACGACATCGTCGGCGCGTCCGTTGGCCGTGTCACTGATTGGGGCAATCTTGACCTGAACTATGACGTAAAGGCGCACGTCAACGAGGAGCATTGCATCCGCTGCAACCTTTGCTATGTTGCCTGCGAAGACGGCGCGCACCAGAGTTTTGAATTCGTCGAATCGAACGGCCACCGCTATCCGCGCGTCATCGAGCCCGAGTGCGTCGGCTGCAACCTGTGCTATCTCATCTGCCCGTCGCCCGGAGCGATAACAATGGAACGCCGCGATGACGGATCGAATCCGCAGACGTGGAAGGAAAGGACGAAGGCTTGAGGCGAAAAATGGATTCGTGTTCTAGTGATCGTGATCCTGGCTTAATAAAAGGTCAACCCGGACCGGCTCATAACCTCTGTCTTTCAGCCATTGGATCAGCTCGTCAATTTTATTATGAAACTTGTCCGTCCGCTTCGGCCCTGAGCCGATGTGCGTTAGCAGGATAAAGCCGTTAAGGCCGTTGGGGTCTTTTGATTCGTATTCTTTGATCTTTGAAAATATCGTGTCGCTGGAGATGTAGTTCTTGTCATTGTCGGTAGTGTAATCGGCATTCGACCGTGTGCCGGGTGTGAAGTTCACGATACTGTGGCCCATGGCTGTCGTCCAATCTACGACCTCGCGGTTGTACCATTCGTATGGAGGCAGGAAGAACGGGACCTGCTTGCGGTCGATCCCGAAAGGTCGCATGGCGGCGAAGTTGTCGTTCAGATCGCGTTTAAATTGTTCGCGGGTGACGAGGGTTTTATTTCGGTCGTTCCAATCGGCATATAACAGATGCTGATCCGAATGCGGGCCCAGATAATGGCCGTCTCTTTTGAGGCGTTCGATGATCTGGCGGTTGGCACGGGTGCGGTAAAAGCGTCCGGTAAGGAAGAAAGATGCTTTCACATTGTACTTTGCAAGCGCGTCGGCGATCGCGGTGCCGCCTTCCGCAAATTCGTCACCGGTAAAGACAAAGGCCATTCGTTTTGAATTCTTATCGCCGCGGGTAATGCCGCCTTCTTCCGTTTGGAGTCCCGCCTTTAGGCTGCTTCCGCCTCGGGCCGGGGCCGCCTGAAGGCGGGACTCAGAACTGAATACGGCCATCACGAGTATGGCGTCTGCCGTGCCGTCCATTGTCGGTTCGTTTGTCGAATAATCCCCAACATCGTCATGGTAGACAACGTCACGGGGCTGAAACTCGGCGAACTCGTCCGGCTTGGTCAGCGTCAGCCCGATAAGCCCGCTGTATGTCGAGGCGGCGATCGGGCCGTCGACAAGGCCGCCGCGAACCTGCTTTTTCAAAAGCTGAACGGTTGGTAAATGGGTGTCCTCAGGAAACTTGCTGCCGGGCGGCAAGCCTTCGAACATCGACGTGCCCCAGGGATTTTTTCCAAAAAGCCAATCCCGATGATCGATCGCGGACCGACGGTATTTCTTATCGCCCGTCATCAATTCGTACAGATGGACCTGTGTGATGAACGCGACAACGAGATTATTCGAACACCATAGGAATGGCACGCCGACACCGAACGGGTTCGTTTTACCACGCGCCGCGATACGTTCTATCCCGCTTCGGTAATAACCCGCGAGTTCGCGTTTCGTTCTGGCGTCGACCAACGGATACAGTGCAAAATGCCCGACGTTGGTGAACGGGTACATTTGATAATGCCGCGACATCTGTCCGCCCATCGACGAATCTTCGAATTCCATCCACGATGTAGTGCCCGCCAATCTTGCATATCGTTTGGCATCGACGATGAAACCCGGTTTACGGGTGGCCTTGTACAATTCGGCCGCGGCGTATTCCATGTCGTCAGCCCATGTGTCTTCGTTGTAACGGTACGGAGCCCCGAAAGAATTGCCCTGTTGAAAGCCCTCTTGCCGCTTTCCCATCGCGTACAATTCTTCTGCCGCCCGCAAACACTTTTCGGCAAATACCGGGTCCCTTAAATCGTTTTTCCAGATCCGGTAAGCTGCGGCCATAGCGGCGGCCGAACGGCCCGCGATATTCGCCACACCGGTCGATCGGCTCTTGAATTCGCTCAGACCTTGTGGCCGTCCATCGGCGAAATAGATGGGCCTGTAGCTATTCGGCCCCCAGCCGTAATCCGCATTGTCCTGGTCGGGCAGCTTAAATCCGCGATGGTCGCGGTCATCGGCGACCTGATGAATTAGCTGATCGGCCTTCGGATGTAGCTTGTGTATCCAATCGAGTCCCCATTTGGCTTCATCTAAAATGTCGGGGATTCCGTTTGGTCGACCTTCACGGCCGAGTTCATCGACAAGATCTGCAAATTTATTCTTTTGCAGCTCATAGGCCAGGAGCATCCGCGCCGTCGCGTTGCTTGCCGTGATCAGATACTTGAGCTGATCGCCCGCGTCATGCCATCCGCCGCTCGCGTCTACAAAAGTTTCGTCGGGCATCGGTCCATAAAACGACCGACCGTCTCGCTTATGACAAACCATGTCGAGAAACGGGTTATATCCACAGCGTTGCTGTCGCATATAGAACAATAGATCTTCCTGAAAACCGGGGTATGCGCCGATCGTGAATTCTTTCGATCCAGCATTCGATCTTGGCAGTTCGATCCTAAATTTTCCTTCGCTTTTCACCGCTGACAGATCGAGCTCGTAGTAATGATCGAATTTTCCGCCCCAC
>JBDTMQ010000345.1:0-8979 GCA_039934155.1 Acidobacteriota bacterium
TATCCGCCAAGCTTGTGCCTGTACTGCGCTCGCCCGGTCAATTCAAAACCATTCCCTTTGAATGCGCCTTTCAGCCCCAGCTTTAATGGCGATTCTGACTCGACGATCTCAGCCACTTTGCCGAGATCGTCGACGCCGCGGTCGGTGCGCGCGACGGCAGACCGGCAGAACGGACAAACAACGACGATCGAGGAACCCGCTTTGAATTCGATCGGCCCGGCGCACGACGGGCAGTTTGTCTGCAGAATGCTCACGCGCCACCTCCGGCCGAAGTGCTCGAAACGCCACGTCCGATCTTGGTCACGGTCACGGTGCGGGCGCCCAATGTTCGTTTGAGCTCGGTTTCCCAATCCCACTCGGGCCGCGAACGGCAACAATAGAGATTAAATGTCGCCAACTGGTTTTCCGGATATGTATGACAGGCGAGATGCGATTCGGTAAGTGCGATGAGTCCCGTCACGCCGCCTTCGCCGGGGAATTTATGCCAGATCTGGTCGATGGTCCGCAACTCGAGATCGTGTATCACCTGCGCAAAAATTCCGCGCAGCGCCGCTTCGTCCCGGAGTTTTTCAGCGTCGCATCCAGCGGCCTCTATCAGCCATTCAGTTCCAACGATCATCGGCTTAGTTATTGTGCTGTACGTCCGAAGGATCTCAAATGTTTTGACCTGATACGCGGCCGACAAGATATAATCATTAGCATCGGTGAAATATGTCGAACAAAACTATAGCTAAAATTTGCTTGTTTGTCATATTTGTCGGGATCGCGACAGCGGCGGCGGCTTGCAAGCGCATTCTGTCGGGACCGGACGATCGGCCCGATTTTGACACCGCCGATTCACCATACGGAACACCGGAAAAGGTCGGCGTTATCGAATCGAAAGATATCAAGGAAAGCAGCGGACTTGCCGCATCCCGCTGTAATACCGGCGTTTTGTGGACGCATAACGACTCTGGCGACGGCGCATTTATATACGCCCTTAGCACATCTGGACGAACCCTCGGTACATGGGAGGTAACCGGCGCGGAAAACAATGATTGGGAAGACATTGCTACCGTTAAAGACAAAGACGGAAAGTGCTGGCTCTATATTGGCGAGATCGGCAACAATGAAGGAAAACGCGACCGCACTCTCGTTTACCGTGTTGCCGAACCCGCGGTCACGCCCGATGCGAAAGATTCATCGCGAAAGTCGCCGCTCGCGACCTCGCCCGCACGTTCGGTTGCGATAATTTATCCCGACGGCGCGCCCAACGCCGAAACGCTGATGATCAACCCCGTTACCGGAAAGATCTATATTGTTACAAAACGAATGGACGGCCCGGCAACTGTCTATTCGGCCGATGCCGACTTTGCGTCCGGCAGCGATGCCGCGGCAAGAAAAGTTGCAGAGCTCAGCGTTCCATCGGTACCAAACGGCCTGTTTACCGGCGGCGATATTTCGCCGGACGGAACGCGTGCGGCGCTTTGCGATTATGTCGCCGGGTACGAGCTGGTGCTTCCGGCCGGTTCTTCAGATTTTGACAACATTTGGAGTCAAAAGCCCACTAAGTTTGATATAGGGGATCGAAAGAATGGCGAGGCTATCGCCTATAGCACCGACGGCCGCACACTTTTTTCAGACAGCGAGGGTAAGGACGCGCCGATCTTTGAAATGAAACGTAGCGACTGAACTTTATTCTTATCTTTCTGAATTTTCAGGCGTGCGGTAAACAAAAAAAACACCCTGCCCGTCATATTCCTTGCGGTAAAACCGGAGGCCGGCCTTTTCCAAAACGCGGCGTGACGCAAGATTCTCGGTCTCTACCGTTGCGTATATGTCTGACAGCCCGAGCGATTCGCGGCCAAAACTCACAAGGCATTTTGCCACCTCGCTGGCGTAGCCTTTTCCCCACTCTTCGGGCCTCAGATAATAGCCGATCTCCCAATCTTTTTGTCGCTCGGGGCGAGGCCGAATACTGGCATTTCCGAGATAGCGGCCGTCGCTTTTAGCTGTGATCGCCCAGATCGTGTCGACGCCATTCGGATAGAAACGCGTCAGCAGTTTGGTCCACAGGGCCTCGGCCTGTTCCCTTGTCAGTACACCCCTGTCCACATACTTCATTACAGATGAATCAGTGAGCAGACCGATCAGGTGCTCCTTGTCGCGTTCTGTATAAAGCGACAGGACAAGCCTTTGAGTTTCGATCCTTCCCATTGTGCAACAAAAGGCCGGCGTCCTTTGCCAGGCGCCGGCCGATCTGTGTTCTGAATCAGCGCCTATTGCGTGATGCTAAATTTCCCTGTGTTTTCGACTACCTGGCCCCCGACCTTATCCTTGGTGACGACCTTGAGCTCATAATCACCCACAGCCAACCTATCGGTCGGAAGGAGTCTGGCCAATGTGAGCCGCTGTCCTGAATCGCTCAGGCCGCTCCAATCTTCCGGCTGCCGAAAGACCTCTTTTCCGCTCTTCATTAGAACGTACTCAACGTCGACTGCCGGGCGAAGCGTCGTCTGATCGATCCCGGCGTTGTATACTTGGAGATAAACTCCGACTTCCTGGCCTTGTTTATAAATGCCCGACAGATTTGGAATGACCTTGGCATTGCCGATAACGAACTGGCCGCCGATGTCGCGTTCGGTCGTGCTGCGAAGCTTTGCCGCAAGGATCAAAGACGAGGTGGACAATTTCTTGTCATCGTATCGCGGTACGTTGAATCCGATATTCTGGATTCCTTTCTTTCCGCTCGTGACATCGCGGACTACAACGTCAACCTTGTAAGTTCCCGGCGCCAGGGCGATCGCTTTTTGGTAGACCGACTTTTTGTCCCGCATCTCGGAAAGTTCGACACGCGTCGCGTTGGCCGTTACCGAATCTTCGAATATACCCGAGCGTTTGCCCGAGACGGCCGTCACACGGCCAAATATATTCATTTTGGCCGTTTCTAATCCGCCTTGATCCTTAAAGCTAAGTTCTTTGTTTTCAGTCTGTACCGTGAATGTCGCGATCACTCGGTCGTCCGACTGACGAAAGAAGTCGACACGCAGGTCAAAACTAAGCGGTTCATCGCCCAGAATCGGCGAATCTGTCAGCGACGACTGCAGATCGCTGAATTTTACTTGCGGCGGACGCGAGAGATTCGTGATGATCTCAAGCCGTCGGAACGGCGAGTCTTGTTCTCTTTGAAAATTGAGCTGACTGTTATTGATACCGGTGATCCGATCGGCCTTGCTCGAAAGCCCGAGCTGCTCGGCAGTGGTCAAACCGGCGCCCGGAACCATTAAGAGAGCATCCTTTTCGTTGGCATTTCTCGCGACCCTGTATTCGCCGGTTCCGGTCGGATCGACAAATTCGACTTCGATACCGTCGCCTACGCCGTCAAGATGCCTGTACCACCAGATCTCGAACGGATATGTGGTGGTCGAGCCGCCGCCCTCATAACTCGGCCTGTCATACGCGCCGCCGCTCGGGTGAGACTCGATCGAATCAGGTTTTCCCCATGCGATATAGATGCGGCCGCGATCTGTCTTCCAGCCCGGAATGCCGGAAGTGAAGTGCTCGTTCGAATAGGCGATCCGTTCGTAATATTCCTCGCGATACTCATTCTCTTCCGTATCCGGATTCGGATCACGCCGGCGCCAGAAGTTCTCAATAAAATTTTCGCGCTCTTCGTCGGTGGCAAGGGCCTGGAATGCTTTCTTTTCGTCCTTCGTAATAATGTACGCGACGTCGGTGCTCAGCCATCTTTTATAGGCTTCTTTCAGCTCGGGCTTAACGTTCTTTGCCTTGTTGCTGATTTCGTCGCTGGGTTTTTCGGGACCCTGCCCGAAAATTCCGATAGAAAGTATTCCTGTTACCAAAATTGTCGCTGCAAAATTTGCACGAAATTTTACTTTAGACATAAATACAAAACTCCTGAATTTTGCCGAAGCGGTCTGCTCCGGCGATCATTGCTCAAATTGTAAACCTAAAGATTTTAGACGGATATCCTTAATTGTTCAAGATGCCTCTGCAAGGCCGTATGGTTGCACCTTTTGAGAGTTCTTGTCAGGCGGCGGCACCCGTGTCGTCCACCCGCTTTTTGCCAAAAAACCAGGCGACGAATATGGACACCACATATAGTGCAAGCATGGGCGCCGCAAACAACATCATGTTGGGAATATCGCCTGTCGGCGACACGACCGCCGCCACGATCAGGATGATAACGATCGCGATCTTCCAGCTGCGGATCAACAGCCCGGCCGAAATAATTCCGATCCTTGCCAGGACGTAGCTGATCGCCGGCATTTGAAATATAAGACCCATCGCCAGCATGACGATCGTAATAAAATCGAAATAATCGGTCGCCCGCAGCAGCGGCCGAAAGTTTTCGGCAAGTCCGAGAAGATATTTGATAGCGGGCGGAAACAAAATGTAATAAGCGAACGCTACGCCCAGAACGAAGGAAACCGACGACAATAGTATGAACGGCGTGACATATGCACGCTCGTGCTTATAGAGAGCCGGTGAGATAAATCCCCATATCTGCCACAACAGCAGCGGCACCGACAGCGCTATTGCCGCGTAAAGTGAGACCGTGACGTAGAGCGTGAAGGATTCGGGTGTTGTCGTAACGATCAGCTGTTCGTCGGCCGTCGGTGTGTTCTCAGCATTTGGCGAGAGATCGATCGGCAAACGGATACCCGGCGGAATGACAGCGTTGGCGGTTAAAAGCGGTTCATTGGTAAAAACCCCGAGAACTCCGGACGAGTCGCGAGCGGCGATAGCCGATACTGTTGTGCCTGGCTGAAGGACGGCCGTTCCGAGTTTTGTGGCTTTATCGAACGAATAGGTAAACTTGTCCCCTTCTTTTACGCTTGTGACGGGCAGCACTGTCTCATTGCCGGTCATTCCCGTTACAGGAAGCTCGCGGCGGGCCGCCTCGCTTAGGGCATGACGTATCGGAACACTCAGAAATTCAAAGATCGTCCCTGAAAAATACCAGCAGACAAAGAATGCCAGAACGATGATGATGACGGAATTGACCAGGCGCTTACGAAGCTCGTCCAGATGCTCCAGAAACGACATCTGTCCGCCGCGCATTTCTGCTTCTAATTGAGCTTCGTCCGCCATTTTTAGGGTTATCGATGATTACAACCAGCTGCGTTTGTCGGAAAGTTCGTCGGCGGGCTCGGCCGGATATTTTTCTTGTAAACTTTCGGCCGGATCCAGATCGCCGGCGGCTGGCATGAGTTCCTGGTCGAACTGCGAACGATCGGCCGCGCGGATATCAGGCGGCAATATCTGGTTAGGTTCATTGTCCGCGGTCGTATCATCCGCGCGCGACACCGTTTCAGACGCGGCGCCGGGCAAATTGCCGGTCCTGATCGCTTCTTCCTCTTCGGCAAAATCGACCTCACGCTGCCATGTGGCTTTGAACTCGTTGGTCGTATTTCGAAATTCAGCCATCATTTTGCCGATCGTCCGGGCGATCTGGGGCAGCTTCCGCGGCCCGAGAAATATCAGTGCCACGACGCCGATCATTATCAGCTCCGAGGTTCCGATCGATTCGAATATGAATAAGAAAAACACGGTCTGCTCCAATGGATCGATAGCGACCCAAGTCTTTAATTTACAACAATTAGCGGCCCATCCAGACTCTCGACACGGCCGATGATCGCGGCATCGGCCACCTTTTGCAAATACTCCTCCGATCTTTCCGGCTCGATACTGATCAGAAGCCCTCCGGCGGTTTGCGGATCGAAAAGCGCGCTTTGCATCGCGTTGGAAACGTCGTGATTAAACCTCACGGTATCTCCGACATACGCGCGATTATTCACATCGCCTCGCGTCAGCATTCCCTGTTCTATCAATTCTATTACATCAGGCAGCAGCGGGACCAAATCTGACTCGATCACCACCGAAGCATTGCTCGCCCTCGCCATCTCGAACGCGTGCCCAAGCAGACCAAAGCCCGTAATGTCGGTACAGGCGTGAGCGCCTAATTCGGTCATTACTTTAGATGCATGAGAAGACGATCTGGTCATCGTCGATATGGCCGCATCGACAGTCGATTCACGCGCCACGCCACGTTTTACGGCTGTATTTATTGCGCCGGTCCCGATCCGCTTCGTTAAAATTAGCACATCGCCAGGCCGGGCGGCGGCATTCGTCACTATCTTTGACGGATCGATGATCCCGGTGACCGCATACCCGAACTTCATTTCGGCATCGTCGACGGAATGACCGCCGATAACAACGACACCATCGGTGTTCATCGCGCGCTGACCACCCTCTAATATTTTTCCCAAAACGTCCCAGTCGCCTTTTTGCGGGTAGCAGACGATCGAAAGCGCCGTCAGCGGATGGCCGCCCATGGCGTAAATGTCGCTAAGTGCATTGATTGCAGCAATTTGGCCGTATATATATGGGTCGTCGGCGACGGGTGTAAAAAAGTCGACAGTTTGGACGAGGGCGGTCTCGTCCGTAAGGCGAAAAACACCCGCATCGTCCGATGTTTCAAATCCGACGATCACGCGATCATTTGATTGTGGCGGCAATTTGCTCAGAACCTGAGCAAGGTCCGCCGGCGCAAGTTTTGCCACTCAACCAGCGCACGAAACCATTTCGGTCAATCTCTTTTCCATCCGGCGTTCCTCCTTTTTGGTTGTATATATCAATCTTTTATCAGCAAATCGAAAAGACGGGAAAGATCGGCGTCGCTGTAATATTCGATCTCGATCGTACCAGACGTCCCGTTTTTCGAAACTATTCGAACATTTGTGCCGAGACACCTTTTTAATTTGGTCTCAACGGCTGTCACGTTCGGGTCCTTTGTTTTTCCACTAACCTTTTTATTGTCAGTGGTTTGTGTTGCTTTATGCCGTTCCCGGCGGACCGAGCGCTCTGTTTCGCGAACTGAAAGGGCCCGGTCGACGGCTGCTCGCGCGACCGAACGCTGGATCTTGGGGTCGTCGGCCATTAAAAGTGCGCGGCCATGTCCGGCCGAGAGTTTTTCACTGGCGATCAGTTTTTGAATGTCTCCAGGGAGTTTCAAAAGTCTGAGGGTTGTTGCGATCAGCGATCTCTCTTTTCCAACGCGCTCAGCAACCGCTTCTTGCGTAAGTCCCATCTTATCAATAAGTTTGCGGTATGCTGCCGCTTCTTCGATCGGGTTTAACTCCTGCCGCTGGATATTTTCTATCAGCGCAAGCTCGAGCAACTTATCGTCGCTTACCTCTCTTACGACCGCTGCGATCGACTTTAAGCCGGCACGCTGAGCGGCCCGCCAACGGCGCTCGCCCGCAATGATCTCATATCGCAACCCGCGTTTCCGTACAACAATAGGTTGAATGACGCCATTAGCCTTTATCGACTGAGCAAGTTCTTCCATTGCGCTTTCGGCGAAGCGGGCTCTGGGCTGATCCGGATTGGGACTTATCAGATCGATATCTATTTCAGATTCGCGTGACGCGGTGTTGGCTGTATCATCACCCAGTAAAGCACTTAGCCCACGCCCTAATGGACTTTTAGCCATGTTTCATGATCTCCTTTGTAAGTTCCGTGTATGCCTCGGCACCGCGGGATCGGGGATCGTACAAAAGGATCGGCTGCCCGAAGCTTGGAGCCTCGGCCAATCGAACGTTTCGCGGGATCACCGTGTTCAAAACCTGGGGTCCGTAAAAGTCCCGCAGATCTTTGGCAACAGCCGCGGCAAGGTTGGTACGTTCGTCATACATCGTTAGAAGCAGACCCTCGATCGTGAGTCCCGGATTTATCTCGCGTTTTAATCTTGCAAGTGTTTCGAAAAGTTCTGTAACGCCTTCGAGTGCAAAATACTCACATTGGATCGGAACGAGCAGCGAATCGGCCGCGGCCAGACCATTTACCGTTAAGATACCCAGGCTGGGAGGACAATCGATAATAATATAGTTGAAAAATTCGCGCATTCCTTCCAATAAACTTTTTAGTTTTGTCGCGCGATCGCTATATTCCGCCAATTCTATCTCGATCCCTGCGAGATTCTTCTCGGACGGAAGCACCCACAGTCTCTCGATCTTAGTTGGTAAAACAAGTTCGCGAACCGATTCACCGCTGATCAAGGCGTGATATAAAGACTTTCGGGTGGCTGATCGTCCGATTCCCGCCCCTGAAGTCGCGTTTCCCTGGGGATCTGCATCGACCAGTAACACCTTGCGTTTGGCCATCGCGAGGCCGGCAGCCAAATTTATGGCCGTTGTCGTCTTTCCGACGCCGCCTTTCTGATTCGCGATCGCGATGATCTTTCCCATTTGATGCTGATCGATACTGTTGAGAAATTGTGGAACGTTCCACAACGCCTAATTTTGGCTGGAAGACTCGGCCGAAAGGTGCACGAGTACCGTCGACAGCGCGACGGGTGTTAGGCCGTGGATCTTTCGAACCTGCCCGAAGTTTTGCGGACGGGCACGCTCGAGCCGCTCCACCATCTCATTCGAGAGACCGCCGATCTGTCCAAAATTGAATTGGTCCGGAACCTTGAGCGCATCGTGATGATAAACCCTTTCCGTGGCAGCTTTTTGTTTTGTGATATAACCGCTGTAGAGCGAATCGGCAAGGGCGGTCTCGAGGTCGCCAGCACAGATACTGTTTGAATCAGCCTCTGCCAGCATGCGTTTGATCAGATCGGCCTTTACTCCCTGCCGCATCGCGAGTTGAGACAAGGTAAACGAATCACCTAGGTCAGAACCAAGCAGCTGTGAAGCGGCAGCGTATTCCTTCGACGACCTTTTGAATCTCGAATTATCAAGTACATTCCTTAAATGCGCTATCCTGTCGCGCTTGGCGGAAAATCGATCCCAGTCGACGTCTGATACCAATCCGGTTTCCTTGCCCTTGTTCGACAGCCTTTGATCTGCGTTGTCGTGTCTCAAGGTCAACCGGGCCTCAGCTCGCGACGTAAACAAACGATATGGCTCGTCAACACCGTGTCGGATCAGGTCGTCAACAAGCACGCCAATGTAAGCCTCGTCCCGCTGC
>JBDTMQ010000346.1:0-4501 GCA_039934155.1 Acidobacteriota bacterium
CGCCCCCGGTTTTTACAGCATGGACTGGAAAAACTGGCAGCCTCGCGCGGCACTTGCATGGTCGCCGGACTTCAAGTCGGGGTTTCTCGGCAAATTTTTCGGCAAGAATGGTGAATCGGTACTTCGCGGTGGCTTCGGTATCGTCGCGGACCATTTCGGCGGACAGCTGGCCGTGAGTTTCAGCGGCCTCTCGACCATCGGATTTACCGAGGAGATCACGATCGCTGCCAATACCTACGACGTTACCGGCTGTAACCCGCAGGGTGGACCTGATACCTGCGCGCCGCGCTTTACAGGCTTTAACCAGACTATACGCGGACTGCCGGGCGTGCCTGTTTCGCCGGCTCAGCGTTTCGACACTCCGGCGGATGAAAGCCAGCGAATCGAATCGTCGCTGGACGCTACGATCCAAACCCCTAAGCATTACGTTTGGAACATTTCGTTCGGGCGTCAGCTTCCGGGCGGCTTGTATCTTGAAGCTTCGTATATCGGACGCAAGGCCCGACACCTTCTTGCCGCTCGAGACGTAATGGCTTTGAATAACCTCGTTGACCGTCAGTCAGGAATGGACTGGTATACCGCGGCCGGTTTGCTTCACGACCTGCGGGCAGCGGACACGCCGCTAAGTTCGATCCCGAATATACCGTATTTCAACAATCTGTTTCCGACCGCCGGTCCGAGCCTTGCAGCATTTTGGGGCGATTCGGACTATGCCTCGATGACGCCGACCCAGGCGGTCTATTATATGATCGCGAGGGACGGTTATGACGTGCTTGACTGGACGTTCGTACAAACGGCCCTGGATGACGATTTTAGCGGCGCTGGACGCTGGAGCAACTTGTTCTTCCATCCACAGTATGCAGCATTTTCGGCGTTCAGTTCGGTGGCGAGGTCGGATTATAACGGTGCGACCTTTTCACTAAGACAGCGACTGGGAACCACGCTAACGTATGACATAAATTATACGTGGTCGAAATCATTCGACGATGCGTCGGGTCTTCAAACGGGTGGTTCCTATGGATCGCAGTTCATTCTGAACCCGCTTCGTCAACGGGATAACTATTCTGTGTCTGATTTTGATGCCCGGCACAGCGTAAATGCGAACTTTATCTTTCAGCTGCCATTTGGAAAGGACCGGCAATGGTTCCGTGGCATGAACTCAGTCGCCGATGTCTTTATCGGAGGATGGCAGCTGGCGGGTATCTACCGATGGAACACAGGCTTGCCGATCTTTTCGCCTTTCGACGCCGCTCAATGGGCAACCAACTGGAATGCTCAGTCGAGCGGGGTTAGGGTAGGCAATGTCCCGATCCGGGTAGACCGCAACACGCAGAACGCGTTTTCTGATCCACAGGCCGCTTATAATACCTGGCGCAACGCGAGGGCAGGAGAAACAGGAGATCGAAATGTCCTTCGGCTTCCGAGTTACTCGACCCTCGACCTTGGTCTGTCAAAAACCTTCCAAATGCCCTGGAGCGAGAATCACAAACTCCAGTTCCGATGGGAGGTCATCAATGTTACAAATACACAGTATTTCAACGCTGATGAGTTTACCCGCTCGACTTGGGGGCTTCAACAAGATTCGGATATCGGCGAAGCCGCGTCGGATTTTGGGCAGATCTTTACCAGCATTCAGGGAGTGCCGCGCCGAATGCAGTTCGGTGTGAGGTATTCCTTCTAACTATCTATTTTTTGCTTAGAGCTTAAGCCGGGACCGCTCCCGGCTTTTTTATTCAGAATCAAAAATCTGGATAAAATTCAGTTTCTTGATGGTACCAACTACTTTCATAATGCCCGAAACCTTGTAAACAAAGGAAATTTGGTTTTGGAACGTTTCTTGCATTATAAAGGTGTGGATTCATTCCAGTGAGGGTTCTCCCAACTGCTCACTAAATATCTCAAGGAGTAAAAAATGTTTAGCAATACACGCTTTTCATACCGGCCCCCGGCGACGTCAGCCCAAAATGCGGCGCGGCCGCTCGGGTGGTTCGGAATGTTGGTAATAATTTCAGCGTTGTTAACGTTGATGCCCGTATTAACATCGGCCCAAGCGGTGTCCGGCGTAACGGGCGTAGTATCAGACGCTGCCGGGGCTATTGTCCCGGGCGCAACGGTAACCCTGACCGATACCAAGACGTCAAAGGAATTGACGACCAAAACGAACGATCAGGGTGTTTATTCGTTTAATAACGTATCTCCCGGAGACGGCTATAAGATCGCTTTCACCCTCTCCGGTTTTCAGACCCTAACAATCTCTGATATCACGCTCGGCGTCGGGCGAACCGAAACACATGATGCCACCCTGGCCGCGGGTCAGGTGACAGAAAACGTCGAGGTCTCGTCGTCAAACGACGTAACTTTGAATACGACCGATCCCAGTATTGGTAATGTTATTAACACCCGCCAACTTCGTGAACTTCCGATCCAGATCCGCAGTTCGCCGGCAGCCCTTATCGGCCTTCAGGCGGGAGTTGTTGGCAACAATGTAGGCACTGGCAGCACGAACCGTGTGGGTTCGGTGACTGGTTCACGTGCTGACCAAGGCAACATAACGGTCGACGGCATAGACGCCAACGACCAGGCAACAGGCCAGTTTGCAGCGACGGTTGGCAATGCCCCGATCGATGCGATCCAGGAATTCCGTGCGGTAACGGTGAATCCGTCTGCCTCCGAAGGCCGCAGCTCCGGCGGACAGGTCCAACTTGTGACCAAGAGCGGCACGAACGATTTTCATGGTTCACTCCGCGAATACAATCGTAACGAGAAGTTTGCAGCAAATAGCTTCTTTAACAATCGAAGCGGCATCCGACGTCCGAAGCTGAACCGGAACCAGTTCGGTGGCAACCTCGGTGGACCGCTCCCATTACCAAATTTTGGTGATACAGGTCCTGGTGGTTCGATTTTCAAAAGCGGAAAAGACCGACTGTTTTTCTTCTTTGACTATGAGGGACGCCGAGATGCGCAAGAGGTGAGCTATTCACGCACGGTCCCACTTGCTCATTTCCGCAACGGTGGTCTTGCTTATATAAGCGGTCCAGCAGCCTCATGTTCAGGAGCTCGATTAAATACGAACCCCAGCTGTATAACGATTCTTACCGCGGCCCAGGTGCGGTCGTTGGATCCGCTGGGCATTGGCGCCAATAGCGCTCTTCTCAGTGTACTGAACAGCCGCTATCCGCTTCCCAATGACCTTACGTTGGGCGACGGACTCAACACCGGAGGTTTTCGCTTTAATGCTCCGTCAAGCCGCAAGGACAACACATATACTACGCGGTTTGACGCAAACATCAACGACAATCAGAAGGCGTTCGTACGCTTCAATATTGCTCGTAGAAACCAAACAGACACGGTCAACTCGGTGGCTGCCCAGTTCCCGGGCGACCCGACTGCTGCCTTGATAGTAGTAGAGGATTATTCGATCGCATTCGGCCACAGCTGGGCGATCACGAATTCTCTTTTCAATCAACTGACTATCGGCAACAGCCACTCAGGTCTCGGGTTCCCGAACGATTTTCGTCCGGCTTTCCCGAATGAATTTACATTCAGCACGTTGAGTGCGCCGTTTGCTGGAATTGACACGCAAAGCCGCGTCGTCAATACTCCAACGATTCGCGACGATGCAACGTGGACAAATGGCAGCCACACCCTTTTCTTCGGCGTTCAATTTAAGCCGATCAAATCGGTTTCTGGCCTGGTCAATGACTTTAATACCATTTCAGTTGGCCTCGGCGGTAATCTGGATGAACTTGACGATACACTGAGGCCCGACAACATTAGCAGTGCAGGCTTAACGCAGTTCGACGCGTCATTCCCTTTCCTGCTTGGCCGCTTTGGACAGCTGAATACCAATTACACATATGGTACTAATGGCCTCGCGAATGCGCCGGGAACCGGCAAGATCCGTGATTTCCGTTACAACGAATATGAATATTACGTTCAGGATAACTGGAAGGTGCGGAATGATCTAACGATCAACCTGGGCCTTCGCTATCAGTATTACTCGCCGCCCTACGAAAAGAACGGGTTCCAGGCCGGCAATGACGTCGATCTTGATCAACTCTTCGCAACGAGGGTAGCAAACGGAGCGGCCGGTATCGGCGGTGACGCGGCCGAGCCCTTCCTTACTTATTCATTGATCGGAAAAGGAAATGACGCTCGTCCATATTACAAAGGTGACAAGAACAATCTGGCTCCGCGCGTTGGGTTTGCATACTCTCCGTCGTTCTCAGACGGCTTCATGAAAAGCGTTTTCGGCGACCGTAAAACCTCGATTCGGGGTGGTGCCGCGATCGTTTATGAACGCGTTGGTGGCGCATTGACCTTTATCCAGGACCAGCTTTCGTACCTTTTCGATAACAGCGCAAATACATCATTCGGTGGAATCGATGCGCGGTCGTCCTTGATTGACGATCCAAGATTTACGGGCCTTACGTCTTTGCCTGTCAATAATGTGGCTCCGGTCATTACAAACCCGAACACACCGTTTGTTGACGGCGGCGTT
>JBDTMQ010000347.1:0-18751 GCA_039934155.1 Acidobacteriota bacterium
CGGTTTGGAAGAGCCTGTTCGGCGTCGGCACGCGCAGCGTCCGCGGCTACGGATGTGTCCACTGCGGGCATCTTCAGCTCGCCGTGGACTTCACCGAAAAAGACTTGCAGCGATACCAGCAATTCGAAGGGGAACAGCCAGGCGTGCTGGAGCGAATAAATTCTGAGGAAGATACACGAGAGCCCTAAAATTATTACGGCCAGGAGAGATCATTGTGGGTACTGTAAAACTTCACCGCGTTTTCACATCAAAAGCAGACCGTGTTTTTAAGGCGTTCATCGACCCGGACGCCATGTCAAAATGGCTGCCGCCGAATGGCTTTACCGGCAAGGTCCATTCGATGGACGCCCGCGTCGGCGGCTCGTACAAAATGTCGTTCACGAATTTTTCGAACGGCCAGAGCCATTCGTTTGGCGGTGAATTTCTCGAGCTTGTCCCCGGCGAACGTCTTGTTTACACAGATAAATTCGACGATCCGAATTTGCCCGGCGAAATGAAAACGACCGTCGATATAAAACAGGTCTCGGTCGGCACAGAGATCAACATCACTCAAGAAGGAATTCCCGATGCGATACCGGTCGAGGCATGTTATCTAGGCTGGCAGGAATCGCTTGCATTGCTCAAAATGCTGGTCGAGGCCGAGGTGCCCGGGTAATACGTACTTTTAGTCTGATTTTCAGCGTTTAGGGACAAGACTGCCTAGTGATTTGAAAGCGCGCAATTCGCTTGATCGATCGAAATAGTCGAAGCAAGTCGAGGACAAAGGTCCATCGCTATGTATAACTATCAATGTGGAATCGTTGAACTTGATCACAACGCCCTCACAAGCTGAGTAATTCGTAAAAAAAATAGATTTGCCGCTGGTCAGTGTTCTGAATTGTTGTTAAGTGACTATCTCCATTGCTTGCGTCGTCGGATTTTCCTTCCGAAGTATATACGTCATGTCAGTTCTCCGTTTTTCTGGGGGCGATCAAAAATTGCCGGCGATCGTTACTAGTTGTTTGAGATCAGCTTGCCCTGTGCTTCGAAGCAATTCATTCTCCGTCAACAATTTAGCCCCTACCTTATAACCCTTCGCGCCAGAGTCAAAAATGTGTCCGCCCATCTTTCGACGATCTGAGGACTACTCGAGCAGGAAATATGGTGTAAGCATCTGCCGAGTTCAAGCCGGCGCGTTTGGCGAGATCGATCAGCTCATTTGGTTGAAAAGCTTTTTTGATCGACAGCAGGCCGTCTTCGCGTACCAACGTGCTGATGCGAAAGACCGCGCAAAAGAGCTTGTACATTCTGTAAGCTCCCGGCTCGCGGTGAAGATCGATAACGTAAATGCCCTGGCGGGATACTCGACGCATTTCGCCAAGGATCTCGACCACGCCTTCGTCAGTAAAATGATGAGTAAATAGTGAGCAGATCGAAAAGTCGAACGCCTCGTCAGCGAATGGCAAATTTAGTGCGTCGCCGCGAACGGCCAAGATCTCGTTTAGATCTTTTCCCGCGGCGGCGATCGAGTCGACCGCCATCTGGTTTAGGTCAACACCGACGAGAAATGCTCGCGAATTTCGCTTTCTGGCAAACGCTGCTGTCTCGGCGAGTATCTCGCCTGAACCGGCGCCGACATCCAAGACGCTAAAATCCTTTACATCAAGCTCATCGATCTTTCTAAGAAGGCTTTTTTTCAAAGCCCGGCGGTCGCCGATCCAGCGATTTATAAACCGGATCTCGCGCAAAAAGGTCCGATACTCTTGCTCGGTATAGTCGCCGGTGTCGATGCGTTCCGGTTCGCTGCTGCGGGTATTGAACACGCCCTAAAGAATAGCAAACGGATGGACACAAGTCGCACGAAGGTGAAACGGGAATAAGACAGGGGTTCGCCAAAAGCCGGGAACGCCTGTCTCGATACGATAGATTAGCCGAGAAAATTTCTGAACTTGGCCGGCGCCGGCTCATAGCCCGGGAAGATCTTTTTGAGGTCTTTGTTAGATAGATGTTTGAAGGCCGCTTCGGCAAAAACATCGCGAAAGTCGGTTGTGACGGCCAGATCGCGGCCTTCGTTAAGCTGATCGTTCTTTAATCCTTTCCAGTCGCCGTAAACTTTTCCGCCCTTTACGCGATTACCCAGAACGAACATCATATTGCCGTGGCCGTGATCGGTTCCGCGGTTTCCGTTCTCTCGTGCGGTCCGTCCAAATTCGGACATTGTGAGCAAAACGACATCATCCATTTTCTTTCCGAGGTCGGTGCCGAATGCCGAGATCGAATCAGAAAAGTCGCGAAGCAAATTGGAAAGCTGGCCGCGGGCACCGCCTTCGTTGACGTGCGTATCCCATCCGCCGGCCTCGGCAAATGCGACCTCAAGCCCGACACCGGCCTTAATTAACTGTGCGATCTGTTTCAACGACTGACCAAGCCGCGAATTCGGATAAACGGCTCCGTTCTCAGGTTTATACTGGGCCGGATTTGCTTCTTTCAGATAATTCACCGCTTCGAAAGTTTCCTTTCCCGTTTCTGTCAGGCTGTCCTTTGCATTTTGTTCCCAAACGCCCTCGAATCCGCCTTTCATATTCGAGGTATAAATGCCGGCTTTGATCGCAAAATCCGAAAGGCTGGTCATGGCGACCGCCGGCGAACGGCCATAAAGCGATCGCGGCAGTTGTTGGGTCATGGCGACCGCCCGGAACGGCGAGGCCTGCCTGTCCTTTTCGCCCTGCAGAACTCGATTAAGCCAACCGTCACGGGTGCCCTTGTTTCCGGGCGTGCCCGACTCCATATAATCCTGAGCATCGAAATGCGATCTTGTATTGTCAGGCGAGCCAGCCGAATGCACGACCGCAAGCTGTTTTGAATTCCAGAATTTTTCGAGCGAGGCCATTGCCGGATGCAGGCCGAAATAACCGTCAAGGTCGACAACACCGTCCGTCTTTCCCGGCTGCGGAACGGCGATCGTCCTTCTTAAGTTATAGTATTCGCTGTCGCCATATGGCACGACGACATTAAGCCCGTCGACCGCGCCGCGCTGAAAAATTGTGACCAGCACCTTTTTGGTTCCGTAAGCATTTTTGCCTGCCTGGCCCAACGCGAACTGATGCAAAAACTCGGGCGCCGCCGCCATGATCCCAAAGCTTGCTAATCCGATACCGCCTGTTTTTAGGAAAAATCTTCTATCCATAATGCCTGCCTTATTGGCCGAGATAAGTGTCGGCATTTATTAAGACGCAGTTTTTTGCCGTTCAGTCTATAAAAATCTCATCGATGAATACCCACGGGTCGCCGCCTGCGCCGGGGTGCCAGGCGGGGATCTTGCCGAAGTTGTAGGCGCGGATGCGGACGTAGCGGGCTCTGGTGGGCGAGATCGTTTGCGTGAACTCCTTCACGGTCGGCGTCATTTCGCGTTGGGGGAAATTGGGTTTGATCTCGGCGGCTTTGGTGTAATTGGTGCCGTCTGTAGATATTTCAAACTCAATGCGATCGGGTATCCATATCCACGGCCCAGCCACCTGCAGGAAGCTGCCGCCAAGTTCTTTTATCTCGGTCTCACGCTTCAAGTCGATAATCGCTTCGTACGGCTTGCCTTGAATGCCCTGCCACTCGCCGCTGGCAAAATTCACCGTCCCGCGAATGCCGTCAACGATCGCGTTGTCACCGCCGCCTGTGTACTGCGTGCTGTAGCCGGAGAGGACCTTGACCGTCCAGTCGTTCGGACGTTTTCTAAAGGATGCCTCAACGGGCGGACTCTCATTTCCCGGAGCAAAGTACGCGAATGCCCTTACTGTCGTATTCGCGGCAAGAGTGAAAGGTTGGAAATAGATCTTTGATGAGCGTGTCGGTGTGCTTCCGTCGACCGTATAAAAGATCATCGCGTCTTTCGTCGTCGTTCTCATCGAGACAGTTGTTTCGCCGTCAAATGTTCGAACTCCTTCAATGACAGGCACAGAGGCTTGAACTCTGGAACTTCCCGAGACAGGGAATTCATTGAAAGCCGTCGTCACAGGCTGGTCGGTCATCGCAAGTTCCAGCAAGCCGCCGCGCACTATGTCGTCGTGCGTGATGAACGCTTTTTTGTAAGGAGCGCCGTTGAACTTTGCATCGAGGACGTAGATGTTTTTCGGTGAGACGTTTTTTGCACGGATCGTGAACTTTTTGCCGTTTTCTAAGCGATAAGTCATCTCAGGAAACAGCGGAGTGCCGAAGGCATACACGCCTTCGCCCGGACTTACCGGATAAAAACCACCGGCACTCATCACGTACCAGGCCGACATCTGGCCGCAGTCTTCGTTACCGATCAGACCGTCGGGAGCGTTTTTGTAGAAATTGTCCATTATGTAGCGCACGTATTTCTGCGTTTTCCACGGCTGGCCCGCGTAATTGTAAAGATACGCTATGTGATGTGACGGCTCGTTGCCGTGCGCGTACTGGCCGATCAGGCCCGTGAGGTCGGCTTGTTCGCGGCCGGCGAGTTTTTGATCCGTCGTAAAAAGCTCATCCAGCTTTGCGACGAACTTTTCACGCCCGCCCATCAGTTCCATCAGCCGGGTGACGTCTTGCGGCACGAAGAACGAATACTGCCACGAATTGCCCTCGGTGAAGCCGAACGTCACCTCGTTTGGAGCGAAAGGCTCAATAAAACCGCCGTTCTTTTTAGGTCGCATGAAACCCGTTTTGGGGTCGAAAAGGTTTTCGAAATAGCGTGCGCGCTGACTGTAGTACTTGTATACGTCGTATAGCGGCCCGACTGGTCGAGTATTCGCTATAAGTAATGCTCCGGGATGCATTTTTGTTAGTTGGTCGTATCGCTCCTTCAGCAATAGTGCGGCCATCTGAGAGATGCACCAATCGTTATACGCGTATTCGAGCGTTTTCGAGACCGATTCGTTCTCGTCCTCCATCGAGATATAGCCTCGTTTTTTGTAGGCGGCGAGGCCGAAGTGGTCGAGTTCGGCGGAGTGTTTGGCGGCGGCGTAGGCTTTTTCGTAGTCAAAGCCTTTAATACCTTTCGCCATCGCGTCGGCGATGACCGAGACGGCGTGGTAGCCGATCATCGTGTCGGTCTCTTCGCCCCACAATTCCCAAACCGGCAGCCGCCCGCCCTGTTCGTAGATGCGGATGAAGGTGTTGATAAAATCGACCGTGCGTTTCTGGTCGATGATCGTATAAAGCGGATGCGCCGCACGGAAGGTATCCCAGAGGGAGAAGACGGTGTATTGCTCGGACGGAGCGCGGACAGGACTGTCCCCGGTCCGCAACTGATGGATCTTGCCATCGTGGCCTTTGTATTGCCCGTCAACGTCATTGAAAACGTTCGGCTGGATCATCGTGTGATACAGAGCCGTGTAAAAGTTTATAGTCTGTTCGTCAGTCCCGCCGGAAACTTCTATCTTCGAAAGCTCTTTGTTCCACGCCGCTTTTGCATCGGCCCGGACCTTGTCAAAATCCCAACCGGGAAGTTCAGCTTCGAGATTTTTGCGGGCACCTTCGATCGAGACTGAGGAGATCGCGACCTTCAGAAGAATTCGTCGATTCTTAGGTTTACTGAACGGAAAGGCAACACGAATGTGCTCGCCCAAACTCCTGTCTATCCATGCTTGATCTTTCGTAATGTGAGGCGTGGGATAAGTATATTCTTCGTACCAATACGGTGCAGCGAACCGTTCGGAAAACTGGGCGACGAAATATATTGTCTGGTCCTTCGCCCATGATGAAGAACGCCGCCATCCTTCAATCCGATCTCCTTTGACGTCAATCTGTGACATTAGTGTTTTGTCACGCCATGTTAGATCGAGTGTAATCTTTGCATCGCTATCAGCAGGAAACGTATAACGATGCATACCCACTCGCTTTGTTGCGGTCATCTCAGCCAAGATTCCATCATCATCCAGCTTCACCGAATAATATCCCGCCTCTGCTTTCTCGTTCGCGTGTGAGAACTTCGAGGCGTAGCCGTTGACCGACTTTTCACCTTCCTTCGCAAAGAACTGAGGCTCGCCGACGGTCGGCATGAACAAAATATCGCAGCCGTCGGGGATGCCTGTGCCGGAGAGGTGGGTGTGCGAGAATCCGTAGATGATGTCGTCGGAATAGTGGTAGCCGCTGGAGCCGTCCCAGTTGTCGGTGCGTGTGTCGGGCGAGAGTTGGACCATTCCGAAGGGCATCGTCGCCCCGGGAAAGGTATGCCCGTGGCCGCCTGTGCCGATGAAGGGATTTACCCAGCGGGTGTAATCCTTATTCTGTGCCGTGGCGGTGAGCAGTAAGCCGTGAGCAGTCAGCAGCAGGAAAAGCGTTGAGCGGCGGAGAGACGCGGATAGAAATTTCATAACATTTGAAAAAACGGAGTTCCGCGAATAACGCGAAAGAACGCGAAGGAAGAAATAAAGTTTCGCGTGTTTCGCGGCCAATATTCCTAGTGCACAAACTCGCCGCCGTAGGCCTGTCTCAGCCCCTGGCCTTTTATTCCCCACCGAAAGCGAAAGTTCGAGTCGCCGCCGCGGTGGTTATAGCGAATGCTGATCCGGTGCGACCCTGCCTTGAGCGGCACGACGGTCGAGCGCAACTTCCGCTCGGCGGTGCCTATGTCGTCGATGATCATGTTGCCTCCGAGAACGACGGTCGTGTCCCACGTCGAATCCACCTGAAATTCATAGAGGCCGTCCTCGGGCGCTTTGAAATACCCGTCAAAGGTTACTGCAAATGGTTTTTTTAGATCGGTGTTCTGTGCAAACTGGTTCAAGAGTATCGACCGCGATTCGCCTTTTCGGCGTTCGCCCTCGCCTGACATGTCTGCGGCGGGAACAAAAAAGTCGAACGTCACGCCGGGCTTGCTTCCAGAAGACGAGTCGGGCTCGCGCATCTTGCCTCTAACTATCGCAGCGGCATACACAAAGCTCTTGCGGCCGGCGGCGTTGACGACGATGGTTTTGAGCGTTTTTACTTCGCCCTCGTTTAGCGATATCTCCACCGGTTTTGAATAGACGCTCGAATTTTCGTCCGGCGTCGAACCATCGACCGTATAATAAATGCGGGTTCCGTCTGCCGGCACAAGTTCGACCGAGACCTTTTCGCTATCTGTTATCAAGTTCTGGAGGCCGCCGGGTTCCGGAATGCGGTAATTGATATTCTGTTTATCAAGCCTCGGCAGCAATGCATTCAGTCGCCGTTTGAAACCGGCAAAATTCCGGTCTTCTTTTTTCGACCAGACGACCTCGGCCAGCGCCAGCATACGCGGAAAGACCATATACTCGACCTTATCCGGCGTTTTGATATATTCGGTCCAAAGATTTGCCTGGCCGCCGAGGATGTATTTGGCTTCGTCGGGCGAGAGCTCAAGCGGGACCGGTTCGAAGCTGTACACCTTTTCCAGCGGCACATAACTGCCGATATTCAGCGGCTCGTAGGCCGGATCGCCCTGGCCGTAATCGAAGTACACAAAATCGGTCGGCGTCATTATCACGTCGTGATGGGCCTTGGCGGCCTCGATGCCGCCTTTCATCCCGCGCCAGCTCATGATCGTTGCGTTGGGCGCAACGCCGCCCTCGAGTATCTCGTCCCAGCCGATGATCTTTTTCCCTTTCGAATTTATGAACTTTTCGATGCGGCGGACAAAATAGCTCTGCACCTCATGCTCGTCCTTCAGGTTTTCCTTTTTCATCAGTTCCTGAACGAAAGGTGATTCTTTCCAATGATCTTTCAGCACTTCGTCGCCGCCGATATGAATGTAGGGAGCATCGGGGAACAATTTGATCGTCTCCGACAACACATCTTCGAGAAACTTGAACGTGGCATCGGTCGGGCAGTATGTCTCTTTGAATATTCCCCATGTCGTCTGCACTTTGTACTGGTAATCGGTCTTGCAGCCGAATTGCGGATAAGCCGCCAGTGCCGCCGATGCGTGGCCAGGCAGTTCGATCTCGGGGATCACGGTTATATATCGATCTTTAGCGTATTTGATGACGTCTTTGATATCTTTCTGGGTGTAAAATCCGGTGACCGGAATGCCGTCGCCGATATAAGGCGAAAGGTTGCGTTCCTTAACGGTCTCAGGCCGCTTTGAACCGATCTCGGTAAGCTTAGGATATTTTTTGATCTCGATCCGCCAGCCCTGATCGTCGGTCAAATGCCAGTGAAATGTGTTCAGCTTGAACTGCGCCATAAGGTCGATGTACTTCTTTACGAACTCAACAGGTTCGAAATGACGTGATACGTCAAGATGCATTCCCCGGTAAGCAAAACGCGGCGAGTCTGTTATAACCACCGCCGGAACCACTAATGGATCCTGTTCTGTTTGGGGGAGAAGCTGAAATAAGGTTTGCAGGGCATAGAATTGGCCCGGGCCGCGATCATCGCCAGAAATATTTATACGTTCGCTGCTGACATCGACGGAATAGACAGCACCGGCCTGAATTGCCGGCGGCTGCAGCTTTTCAAAAGCGATGACGTTCGTTGCTTGGGGCTTCTTTGTCGTTGCCAGTTTGATTAAGTAATTGCGTTCGAGAAAGCCATTCAGAATCTCTGCAAACTTTCGGCTTTCTTTCGAGGGTGCGTACAACTTGGTCGACGGGTTTATCGTAAACGAGCCATTGCCGACAACAACTGAAGCAGGCTGTGGAATAATGCTGATCTCACCCGACTGTGCAAAGACAAACGAAGTGACAGACAACAAAACCGCGATCGCAACAAAAAAACGTTTCATAATAACTCGATAATCAACTGGAACGTACGGATTACAAGGACTGTTCGTGCTGCGTATTACTTGCACGTGGGGGCGAGTGCTGTCCAGTCATAAGATTTTTAGCAATTGTGCCAGTTCTTCGGGAAGTTCGGAAGTGAACGAGAGTCGTTCGGCAGTTTTTGGATGAGTGAACGAAAGCTTTTCGGCGTGGAGGAAGAAGCGATTGAGTTTCTCAACGGCTTTCTTGATCTCAATATTCGCGATCGTGTTGTCGCGGCCCTCGTTATAAGTTTCGTCGCCGACGACCGGATGATTTATCGACGCCAGGTGAACCCGGATCTGATGGGTGCGGCCGGTCTTTATTTCAACCTCAAGCAGAGTGAACTTATCAAAACGCTTACGCACTTTCCACAAGCTGAGCGCGTGGCGGCCGTTTGCCGCGACGGTCATTTTCGTCCGGTGCCATCGGTCGCGGGCAATGGGGCGGTCGATGGTGCCTGAGTTTTCTTTCGTTGAACCGTGAACAAGTGCGACGTAGGATTTTTCGACCTGCCGGTCGCGAAATTGGTCCGACAGCAGTTCGTGCGTCTCTTCGTCTTTGGCGACGACGATCAACCCTGAAGTGTCTTTGTCGAGACGGTGAACAATGCCGACGCGGCGCTCGCTTGCCGGAGCCCGCACGTTAATAAGGGAGTGATCTGCAGCTTGAGCATTACGCCCTTGCTCACGCGCGTGCTTCCGCACTGATTCGCCCGTCGACCCGAAGTGCCATGCGATCGCATTCGCCAGCGTGCCCGACGCAATGCCCGCACCGGGATGAACGACCATACCAGCGGGTTTATTGATAACGGCGAGGATTTCATCTTCGAAAACTATCTCGAGCGGGATATTTTCAGGCTCGAATCGCGCCGGCGGTTCAACCGTCAGATCGGCATCGATCTCGTCACCCTGGCGCACACGGTATGACGCCTTTGCTTTCTTTTCGTTGACCAGTATATCGCCGTCTTCGATCAGCCGCTGCAGCCGCGAGCGCGACCAGCCGTCAATGTGATCGGCAATAAAAGCGTCAAGGCGCTTTCCTGCGTCCTCATTTTCGACACTGAAATTTAAAATTAAAGATTCGTCGGTCAAATCTGATCGGTGTTTGCACCTGGTTCTAGTTCTGATAAGTTTTCGGCTGCAAGTCTCGCACGCTGGTCGGCCGATCTGTACCGCATGATCATAAATATGATCGCGCTGACCGCGACGATGAGGCTGATGAATTGGGATGTAGAAAGCCCTGTCAGCGTTGTGATACCGAATAGATCGCCCCGCGGGTCGTCACGAACGAATTCGATCGAAAACCGGAAGATCGAATAAATGATGCCGTATGCGATAAGTACCTGGCCGTCAAATTTCTTGCGTCGATGCAAAAATACCAGGAACGCAAAAACCGCCAGCATAAAAAACGATTCATAAAGCTGTGTCGGGTGCAGGTATAGATCGTGCCCGTCAGGCCCGTAGATCGGTACGCCCGTATATTCGTGGCCGGCCTCGGAAAAATGAACGCCCCAGGGAAGAAGCGTCTCTTTGCCCCAACAGCATCCGGCGGCAAAACAGCCTTGTCGGCCAAAAGCCTGACCGATCGCCACGCCCGGCGCAAAGGCGTCGGCGACCTTCCAAAACGGCAATTTGTAAAATCGGATGAGGATAACGACGGCAAGAAACCCGCCTAGGAATCCGCCGTAATAGACGCCGCCGGAGCGCAGAAAATCCAGCGAGAAGACCTGAACGTTGTCCTCGACAAAAAACATCAGGATCTTTGACCCGATCAGGCCGCCGATCAGCGTCCATAGACCGAGATCATAGATCCGCTCGCGCGGCAGCCCGTCACGTTCGGCGAGTCTCGACGCCGCAAAAAGCGCTATCAGCATCCCGGCGGCGAGAAACAGCCCGTAGGTAGTGATCGGAAAATTGCCGATTCGAAATAATTCTGGATACATCTAGGAACTCTGGATGCCGGACTTTGGATCCTGGATCACAGCATCAGTGCTGGCGTCCGATCTCTTCTTTTTCGATAGGAAAATATCGATCACCAGCACTGCGGCCCCAATACAGATAGCCATGTCGGCGACATTGAATGTCGGATAATGCCAGCTGCCAAGCTGGACGTCGATAAAATCGACGACAAACCCAAGCCGAAGCCGGTCGGTCACGTTGCCGGCGATACCGGCCATCAGCAATGCGAGCGCGCCCAAGATCCGGTCATCGCTTCGCGGCGTCCGCCAAAAGAAATATAGAACGAGCGCCCCGGCAACGAAGGCAATGATCGAAAGACCCCACCGTCCGGCATCGCCGTGATCGTCGAACATCGAAAACGCCACGCCAGTATTTTGCGCGTATGCAAAATTCAAAAACCCGGAAATTATCGAACGATCTTCACCAAATCTCAGCCGCCGAACAGCCCACGCTTTGGTCGACTGGTCGATCATAAAAATGCCGCCGGCAATTGCCAGGTAAGCGAGCTTCCAGATAACGTCGTTTTTCTTCACGCTTTACTCGGTATACGGAAAAAGGTTTTTTGGTGTTCTAAAATCGCGCCACCATGTCGCATAACAAACATCAGTACACCCGATAAGATGCTTAACGACGCGCCATTTGCCCGCCGTTCTCTTGAGCAACCCGAAAATATTATTGTCGAATGCGCCGGAATCGACCGCGTCGGCATATTTAGTTCGGCGGTAGTCAGGAGCTTTGCCGCCGGCCGTCTGCGGACTGCCGGCGAGAAAGGCCCAGTTCCCGAATACGTTAAAATGTTCGACAGCAAACACGACTGGCTGTTTCAGATCCCGCTCGACCGACTCGCGAAGCGCGCCCAAAATCGCTTTTCGTTCGGCCGAACCTTTTTCGGGCGTGCGAACCGATTGGGCCGCCGTTGTCAATGTAAACGCGAACAATATCAAGAAGATCGTCCGAGCCATAGAAACCTCGGCGGCATAGCCGCGAAAAGATACAGTGCTGTCGGAAAAGCAGAGCTTTTCCGTAAATCGAGGGGCAAAGCCCTGATCACGCGTTAGCAGCCGATTCCAGCTCATTCAACGCGCCGAAACACCTTTCACAAACCGTCGGATATTTTTCGAATTCGCCGACACGGACCGAATAATTCCAGCACCGTTCGCATTTGGCTCCGTCGGCCTTGCGAATCTCGACCGACGGTTTCTCGCCCTCGTGCACTTCGACCTGTGAAACGATAAATATATACCTTAGCTGATCAAAATGATCGAGCAAAAATCGCGTTGTCTCTTTATCGACCGTCAGCACGACATTTGCTTCTAGCGACGAGCCGATCTGTTTTGCATTGCGTGCCTCTTCCAGAGCTTTCAAAACTTCGTCGCGGATGGCGAAGATCCGTTCCCACCGAGCGAGGATCTGATCATCGTAAGCGTCGGCCCTTTGTGGAAATTCTGCTATGTGGACCGATGCGACCTGACGGCCCGGCAGATTTTCCCATGCTTCGTCAGACGTGAAAACAAGTATCGGTGACAGCAGCCGGCAGAGCGTTTCGGTTATGCGATAAAGTGCCGTCTGGGCCGACCGCCGCTCGATCGACCTGGGCGCGTAAATATAGAGCCGGTCCTTGATGATGTCAAAATAGCGGGCAGACAGCGTTACCGTGCAGAAGTTATAAAGCGCGTTGTAGGCTGCCTGAAAATCATAGGCCGCGTAGCCCTGCTGAACCTTTGACGAAACAACCTCGAGGTTCGCGAGAGCCCAACGGTCGATCTCAGCCATCTCGCTTTCGGCAACGGCGTCGGCCACAGGATCGAATTCATTCAGGTTGCCGAGCGCGTATCGCAGCGTGTTGCGCATCTTGCGATAGGCATCGACGATCCTCGACAGTATCTCGTCGGAGCATCGCACATCTTCGGTATAGTCGACGGCCGCGGCCCAGAGCCGTAGTATCTCGGCGCCGGACTTGTCGATGATCTCATGCGGCGCGGTCACATTGCCGACAGATTTGCTTTGCTTTTTGCCTTCGCCGTCGACCACCCAGCCGTGGGTTATGATCTGTTTATATGGCGCCCGGCCATGGGCGGCAATGCCGCAGCTCAAAGACGAATTGAACCACCCGCGATACTGATCGCCGCCCTCAAGATAAACGTCGGCCGGAAAACGAAGCGTATCGCCGCGCGTCTCAAGCACGGCAACACAGCTTGAACCGGAATCGAACCAAACGTCGAGGATATCTGTCTCTTTACGAAAGTCGGCACTTTTGCACTTCGGGCATTTGAAACCCTCGGGCAGCAACTCGCTTTCGGGCCGCGCATACCAGGCGTCCGATGTTTCCTTTGCAAAGATGTCAGCTACATGATCGATCACCTTTGGATCGGCAACCGCCTCATCACAGGCCTGGCAGTAAAACACCGGTATCGGAACGCCCCAAAAACGCTGACGCGAAACACACCAATCGGGCCGCGTGCGAAACATATTCCGCATTCGCCCCTGTCCCCATTCCGGGTGCCACTTTACCTTTTCGATCTGTTGAAGTGCTGCTTCGCGGAGTGGAAGACCGCCTGAAGGCGGGACTCCAAGCGGGCCGTCTGAGGCCGGGGTTCCCAACTGTTCGTCCATCGAGACGAACCACTGCGGTGTTGCCCGAAAGACGACCGGATTTTTACACCGCCAGCAGTGGGGATATCGATGCTGATACTTTTCTGAGTAAAGCAGCGCGCCCGTTTCGCGAAGAAACTCTACGATCCTTGGATTGGCATCAAAAATATTTTCGCCGGCCCAGTGCTCAACTTCCGACGTAAAACGTCCCGCATTATCGACTGGGCAATAGATTTCGAGGCCGTAGGCCTTGCCGATGTGAAAGTCATCCGCGCCGTGGCCCGGCGCAGTGTGAACGCAACCCGTGCCCGATTTAGCGGCCGATTTATTCTCGAACCGCACATCAAGCTCAACTTCAGCATCAGCCTCACCCAAAGTTACGTGCTCGCCATTCATTAGCAGAGACGTCCGGTCGAGCCAAGCATGTTTTGCTTCGAGGCGGTCGAGCTTTGATCCGTTGAACTTGGCCAGAACGCTCACGTCACCGAGCTGACAGGTTTCTGCAAAGGCCCTGGCAAGTTCGGATGCGACAATGTAGACCTCGCCGTTTGCGACCTCAATGGCCGAATATTCGAAATCGGGATGAACCGCGATACCCAGATTTGCGGGCAGCGTCCACGGTGTTGTCGTCCAGATCACAACAAAAACATTTTTCCCGGCGAACTTTTCATCAACCTTTGCCGCATCAGACTTGAGCGGAAATTTGACATAGACCGACGGCGACGTGTGTTCTCGGTACTCGACCTCGGCCTCGGCGAGGGCCGTCTGGTCGTGAATACACCAATAGACCGGCCGCAGTCCCTTGTATACGTAGCCGCGTTCGAGAAATGTGCCGAAAAGCCGCGCTGTCGCCGATTCGTATTCGGGCGACATCGTCAGATACGGTGTTTCCCATTCACCTAAAATGCCTAGCCGCTGAAAATCACGCGTTTGGTTATTCATTGCCGTCGAGGCATGCTCGCGGCAGATGCGTCGAAATGTAGCGACCGGCAGGTCATTCTTGTTCTTCCCTTTTTCGGCCAGTTTCTTTTCGACGATCGTTTCGATCGGCAATCCGTGACAATCGTAACCGGGTACGTATGGCGCTTCGAAACCCATCATCGAGCGCGTCTTTACGACAAAGTCTTTCAGGATCTTGTTTAGGGCGGTGCCAATATGAATATCGGCGTTGGCATACGGCGGCCCGTCGTGAAGAATAAATTTTTCGCGGCCCTCACGGGCTTTCATTACCTGTTGATAAAGTCCGGCCTCTTTCCATTTCTTGAGCCGTGCCGGCTCGCTCTGACCAAGATTGGCCTTTTGCGCAAAATCGGTCTTGGGCAGATTTACAGTTTTCTTTAGATCTAAAGGTTCGGTCATAGGATCGGATATCAGCAAACGGCGGTCATGATCAGTGCCGTGCTGAAAACCTAGATTTTAGCATTTATCGCGAATAAACCGTATTTTGGGGCGACGGATACCGTTTTGGTGTCAGAGTTCTGACTGATAAATTCGAGAGGATCAAATAGCGGTAAATCGAGCGGGCAAGCAATTGTTTTACGAGCTTTATTCTTCCTCGACCGTACACAAAAGGGGAAATTCGCGAGCCCGGGCGAGATTTATCGCCTTTTGCGACTTCATGGTTGCGATCTCATAGGGATAAACCCCGGCCATGCCGGCGCCATCATTGTGGACCTGCAGCATTATCACAAACGCCTCAGCCTCAGTCCTGAGAAATACGTGCTCGAGTACGAAAACCACAAAGTCCATCGTCGTAAAGTCATCATTGTGCAGAATGACCTTGAACAGCTTTGGCCTTTCAAGCCGTGTCTCGCTCTCTGTTAAAACGTCTCCGGCATCGTTGAATTCGGGGAACTCGGGCATAGACATGGTTGGCGGAATAGCTTAATCGAATCAGATCTTTCCGACCTCTAAATAAGTTTTGATCGCGCGGTATCGGGCGGGGTCATTAAGTATGTCGAAAACTTTTTGATAATTTTCAAGTCCCTCGACTTTGTGCGTCAGCATTCGCCCGAGCCAACCGGAATGCATTGCCTCGCAAAGTGCGATGTCATATACACCGGCTTCGAAATGCTCCCGTCCGGCATTGACTGTGCCGACCATAGCGCGATTGCCCAGTACGAACATCTGATTTATCTTGTCCGACGGCACCTGATCGGTCTTCCGCTGGCCGCCGGTCACGGATGCGAGAATGAGGATGCCGTTTTCGTTGAGCGTCTGCATCGCATCGAAGATGATCGGCGAATAGCCAGTGCATTCAAAGATCAGGTCGTATTCACTGTATTTTTTGACCGAATCGGGCAGCGGTATTTCGGTCGTCGAATCGTATGTCGCGCCGATCGCTTCGCAAAGCTCGGCATTCAGATATCCGTTGCGAGTGTCTTTGCCAAACCCGTGAACCTCATAACCGCGCATCCTGAGAGCCATGGTCGCCAGCAGCCCGACATTCCCCGTTCCCAGAACGGCGGCCGTTTTTGGATGCCAGATCTTCAAGCGTTCCTGGATATCGAGTGCCTGTTTTAGCCCTTTTTCAATGATCGAGAGCGGTTCAAGCAACACTGCAACGTCAGCGATCGCGGGCGGGATCTTGATCAGAAAATCGGCTGATTCCGCGTAAAATTCCGCCATGTAGCCATGAAGCCGCGAAATGCCGCGTTCGTAATATTCAGTATCGGTCGTAAAATCCTGTTCGCCGATCTTGTCATACAGACTGCTTCCGCGTGGTCGCCGTACGGTGCCAACCACCAGATCGCCGGATTTAAGATCTTTCACATTTGAACCGATCTCAAGCACGCGGCCAAAATTCTCATGGCCCAGAACCAGAAAATCGAAACCATCGGGCGCCACGCCGTATTCGCCGTTGTTGATCTCGCGGTCGGTACCGCAGGCACCAACCCGAAGAACCTCGACCAGCACGCCCCTGCCATCAGGCACATCGTCAACGCTAGGTTTGTCAATTTCTATTAGCCGCACAGAGGTTGCCTCGCGCGGCGTTACGGCGATCGCCTTCATATATTAGGAATATATCAGAAATCGACCCGAGATATGGATTTGCCTTGACAGTGCTTAGGACATAGGGGGCGATTCCCGGTCAGGACTTCCCCAGACTTTCTTTTCTACCGAACAACGATCAAGGAAATGCTGCAAATTATTTGTGGACGCATTGGGGATTTTCTGCTAAATTTCAGATGCACTGTTTACTAAGTATGCAATCCAGCAATAAAGCAACTGCCGTGTCGACCACCGGAAAACGGCTGCGTCCCGACGCCGGACGCCCAAAAAATGCGTTGCTGGGCCGGTCGCTGAGCCCTGAAAAGGTAACCGCGACGTTTCTGGATGTGGGTCAAAAACTCAGAGCCGGCCTCTCAAGCGAAGCCCAAAAAACGCTTGTCCAAACGATCGAAAACTACAGGCATTCGGCCGATGAAATGGCGGACCTCAAACGTTTGCTTGCATTTACTCTCGAGACCCTTGGACGTTATACCGAGTCGCTCGAGGTGCTTAGGCCGTACGAGAGCGAAGAGCTTCTTGGCCAATTAGCTGTCGAGACCCGGACAAAAGTACAGACGCAGTTAGCGATCTCGTATAACAATCTGGGTGACCATCCGCGGGCTGTCACGCTGCTGAAAGAAACGCTGGCAGCGGCAAAACAGAATGAGCTTACACGGCTTTTCGGCACGATCGATCTGGCTCTCGCCCGTGTCTACCGAAAGCTAAACGAGCTTCCGATCTGTCGCGATTACGCCGAAAAGTCATTGGTTTATTTTCGAGAGAGCGGCGATTGGCTGAACATGGCCGAGGCTTATCGCGAGGTCGCGCTCAGCTACAGCCTTTCAGGCAACAGTAGCCGATCGCTTGAGTATTTCGAGCTTGGTATTCAGATCATCGGGGACCGGTCGGCACCGTTCATGCTTGGCAAGATCTACACCGAAATGTCCGGGGCGTACTGGTTCCTTCGGCGCCCGCACGACGGCATCGAATGCCTTGAAAAATCTATCGCGTTTTTCGATCAGACCGAGCATTTATTGAATTCGGTCATTGCATATAACAACCTGGGCATAAACCTGACGCTGGTCGGCGAATGGGCGCGTGCCGAGAAAATGATCAGGCGCGCGCTTGATCTTGCCGTAAGGTCAAATCACGTTCATGCTGCCGGAATTTTGGATTCGCTGGGCGAACTAAAGATCCTGCGGGGTGAGCTTAATGAAGCCGAAGAGCTGTTGGTACAGGCAGTAGCGTTTGCCAGGGAACGCAATCGGGAATGGTACGTGGCTCAGGCGATGCGAAACCTTGCTCGCTGTTATTTGGCCCAGGGAAACCTTCGCAAGGCCGCGGCTAAAGCCCGAGAGACGATCGAGCTCGGCAAAAAAATAGGCGAAAAGAATTACGCCAACATGGCTGGACTGGTGCTGGCCGAAAGTATGATCGCCGAAGGAAAGATCGAGGACGCGGAAACCGAGCTGCAGCAAGTCGAGGCAAATGAAGCCTCATCCGATTTTTTTGTGTTGGGCAATATTCAGCGAATACGGGGCCTCGCCGCACTTGAAAACGGTGACCCCGACCTTGCTGTTCATTATTTTTACCGCAGCCTGACCACTTTCGAAGCTGCCGAGGATATTTATCACGCTGGCCTTGTTCATTTGCTTATTGGCACAAATCTCGGAGTAGACAAATCTCACCGGGCAATCAAGCAGCTGGCTCGGGCGAGAGAGATCTTTGCAAAGCTCGGTGTCGACTCGCTGGCGAACGAGGCAGCCGCAGCGATCAAAAAGCTCGAATCGACGGTTCCGACACCCGGTGGAAAAGAAGAAAAGAAGAAGAATTCCGTCGTATCACAGCTTTTGACGGTTCGCTTGGCCGAAGCGGTTGCGTCCCGGGAACTACTCTTTCGCGAGCTTGTTGCCGTGCTTCAGCAGGAAAGCCCGGCTAAAAGGATCATCGTCGCACAGCCGGACGACCGAAAAAACCTCATTCCGTTCATCACTCACGGCTATTCACCAAGCGAGAGTTCTGAGCTCGTCGCCAACCTGGACGCGGCGCTAAAAAGAAATGAACATAAGGTGTTTGCCCGTGCCAAGAATATCGAGGTCCTTCCGCTAAAAGCGGCAAACTCGAGCGGAGCATATCTGATGATCTTTCCGCAGAGCGCGGCACAGCTGAATGACGGCAGCCCGCTTCAGCCTTTGCTGCGGGTCATGGAACTTGGCATGGAAGTGGTGGCCCTTCGGGACCGCGACAGGGCGGCGCCGATTGAACATGAGTCCAGCCCTTATGCCTCTAACAGTTTGATGCCGGGTTTTATCCACTCATCGCCGGGAATGACGGCGCTGGTCGAAGAGGTTTACAAGATTCGCTCATCAGACGTGACAGTACTTGTGACCGGCGACTCGGGCACCGGCAAAGAGCTGGTCTCTCGTGCGATCCACACGCTTTCGAACAGGAAAGATAAGATCTTCGTCCCTTTTAACTGTACAGCCGTTCCTAAGGAACTTGCCGAGGGAC
>JBDTMQ010000348.1:0-3512 GCA_039934155.1 Acidobacteriota bacterium
CGCCTGAATCACCGCTCGCGATCACACTCGCGGCGGCCCTTCTGAAAGGCGACAAATTCGATCTGGTCGTACAAAAGGCTGTCGAATTAGGGGTCACGCGGGTAATTCCTTTTATTTCGGCCCGCTGTGACATAAAGCCGCGTAAAGATTCGCCCAAAGTTGAAAGATGGCGAAAGATCGCGCTTGAGGCAACAAAACAGTGCGGCCGGGCGAGTTCAACCGTCATTGACGAACCGGTGGAATGGAGCGAGCTGATATCGCGACAAAGCAGCGACAGAAATGTACTCATGTTCAGTGAACGTGCGGGCGGCCCGCTGCCGCCCGGCTTAGTCCCAGGCGAATTGACCGTTTTTGTCGGCCCTGAGGGCGGTTGGGATGACAGTGAGATCGAGAGAGCACAGGCGGCCGGAGCGTTTCTGGTCACGATCGGCGGGCGGATACTGCGAGCGGAAACGGCCGCGATCGCTCTGACCGCGATAGTTCAAAATCGATTTGGAGATATGAATTAGCTGCCTGCTTTCGTTTTGGGCCGAACGTACGCATCGCCGCGCGGCAAAAGGTTGGCCTTTTCACCAATGCTTCGGATCACTGAATCGAGGAGCTCTTTGGTTTCAAGCTTGAAGTTTATGACACCGCGTGCATCGTCGACATCCGGATCGTCAAAGTGCATCACGAGATAGCGGCGTTTCTCGCGGATGAGGCCGGCAAGGCCTGCACCGGGAAGCGGAATATGACTGACCACGCTACCGGCGGTCGACGTAACCGATTTTGACTGGGGATAGATCGCCTGCATCGCGCTGTAGGGCACCGCAAATTTTTCTTTTTGATCCTCACCGTAAAATACAAGCCGCAAATTGACGTCGTCAAATTTGAGCGTTCCGTTTTCCTTTTTACTGTATCCAAAAAACCCGCCCTCGTATTTGGCCTCGAACGACGCCGGTGCCAGATCGACTTGAACCGGCGCGATAGTCGCTTTCTCGATCGATCTGGGTTGGGCAAAAACGGCCGCTGAAGCAACCAGCAGGGCTACCGACACCGGCAGCAGATATCTAAAGAACGATTTTCTCATATTTACGACCAAAATTGGCGGAAACTCGAACTATCGATTAATAGACGCTCGAAGTGTGCCAATTGGTTGTCAGCCGGCGACTGCACGCTGGCCAGTATATTTTGCCAGGCGATTTTCTGCGATCACGACGTACTCGGCCGATATCTCAGATCCCAGCCATCGGCGGCCTAAAAGGTGGGCGGCCTTTGCGGTAGTTCCGCTGCCCATGAAACAGTCGTAAACCAGGTCGCCCGGGTTCGTCCAGGTCGATATCTGATCGGCCGCAAGCTGTTCGGGAAATATCGCCGGATGCTTAAATGCGATCCTATCTTTGGACGACGATGTTCCGACATTGTAATAAAAAATGTTGTTGACCTTGCGTTCCTTCGGAGCGATGTGGTCGTGCGCGAGGTCATTGCGTCCGACCTTTGTGATCCGAAACGACTTGAACGCCTTTTCCTGCTTGATCGGCTGCATAATGGGATTGAACGTCGACGGCTGACCCTTGCTGAAACAAAACATATATTCGAATGCCTGGCGGTAACGCTTGCCGCAGTCACTCGGTATCGGATTGTTCTTGGCATAGATCATCGTATCGTGAACGCGAAAGCCCGCCTCACGAAAAGTGATCGCGTGCTGAAAACTTGTTAGCGATTCGCTGCCGTTGACGGTACGGTCGCCGACCACCCAAATAACAACGCCGCCGTCTTTTGTGGCACGGAAAAGCCCTTCGGCCACATCGCCGATCGAGACATGATAGCCGTTATATTCGCGAAGATCATCGTAAGGCGGACTGGTGATGGTCATGTCCAGAAACTCGTCCGGCATTCGCTTTAACGTCTCGAGACAGTTTTCATGATGGATCGCAGAAAGTTCGATCGATGAGCTCATAATTTCATGCTCCCGATCGCGGCCTGCCAGGCCAGTGAGTTTTTTAGAACGCCCAGCCGCTGCCGTTCGGCCTCAGAGAGATCGGCGCTGAGAGCGTCGATGATCGCATGCAGAAGCGGGACCGCGAACGGACCGGAATGATTGACCACCTGTGCGTAATAATGCAGATTAACGCCGTCGGGCGTCACGTGAAATTTACGAAATGACGCTGTGTCGAGCTTTGAGACTTCGTCGCCCGGCGGAACTACACGTGGCGGGACGCCGTGAACGGCAACACCGTTTTCAGATAATGTACCCAGCAACAGAATGCCGATCAAAATTCCCTGTTCGTTGATAAAATCCGGGCTAAAGTTTCCGAGTGCCGGCCGCGGGCTGAGACGCGGGCCGAAATTAGCGTATTCGGGATTGATCAACTTCGAATCGTATATGACGCCGATGACCGCTTCCTTGTCCGAACCGATCCGGACAAACTGCCCAAAACAGTGATCAGAAGCCGCCGGAGCGTCAGCCGAATCGAGACTGTCGATCACGCGTGCGACGTAATCGATGTGAGAATTTGATGTAACGATGCGAGCGATATTCATAGACTTAGCAAACGCGTTGGGCATCAGAATCCGATCTCGGGAATCACATATAACAGCCACCAAAGAAAGATCTGGATCGTCAGTATCACAACGCTCAGGCCGATGCAAACGACAGCCATCTGGCGTCCGCCCGACGCTGGCCGCCGATACGATAGATATACGCCCAGCGTACCGACGACGAATGCAAGCGGTACAAAAAGTATCCCAAGATACGGGACCATCGAATAGACAACACACGCCCAGGCGGTCTCAGAGACCGCATTCGAGTCGGATTCGAACAGTGTCTTAACATTCTCGGTCCTCAAATTCATTGAAAGCTCCTTCCGCTGAAGCCCGTAAGATGAACGGATCGAATCGAGCGGCTCATAACCTTCGCTGAACATTTTGCCGCAAACGGGACAGAATTTTGCCGAGTCGCGGCCCGCGACCGCACTGCATGCCGGACAGATCTTGCGGTCATCGTCGGCGTCTTTTGCTTTCGTCCTTTCGAGATACACTGAAATCTAGTTTTTCACGACTTGCAAATTCCTGTAAAGCCCTGAAAAACGCATCACGGTCGCCCGCCGAAATAACTGCCGCCTGATCAGCGGATTCTAGAATATATGGATAGCCCAGTCCGACGACGCATTCGGCGCGAATCGCATCGACGGTCTCGTCCAGAAAACCTTCTTCAAAGACCCACGTCGGAATGTCGAGACGTGCGGGCGGCGAGTCCGACGTGGTCTGTAGATAAGTGAAACCGACCATCGAGCTGTCAGAGACCGCATCGCGAAACGCTTCGAGGCCGATGCGACGCGAGTAAAAAAATACAGTGCGATCGCCCCAGTGATCGAGCTGGCGACGACCGTCGGCTTTTCTGATGCGAAGCAGTGATGCATCGAAAAGTGCCGTTCCTTTTGCATTCCCGGTCCCCGAAAAAGCACTTAGCATCGTTAGGATATCCCGGGAAAAGCTTCGGTCGACGTATCCCACAAGCGGAACACGGGACG
>JBDTMQ010000349.1:0-5968 GCA_039934155.1 Acidobacteriota bacterium
TCAATAACAATACTTTCGACATAGCGAAGGTGGTTCCCACCGTTGTTCTTCGTAACGAGGATTTTGGCCGTATCACACGATTGTTGGCTGACCAGCGATCGGTCACGCTCGAATTCGACATCCGCAACAAGCTGTTTCCTGAGGGTACAACGTCCTATAATACGATCGGTGAGATCACGGGAACGGACAAAAAAGATGAGGTCATAATGCTAGGCGGGCATTTGGATTCATGGCATTCGGCAACCGGTGCGACGGATAATGCGATCGGATGCGCGGTAATGATGGAAGCTGCCCGGATCCTAAAAGCCATCGGCGTAAAACCAAGGCGTACGATCAGGGTCGCACTCTGGAGCGGCGAAGAACAGGGACTGCTCGGTTCACAGGCATATGTCAAGAAGCATTTCGGTTCGGCCGAGGCGCCGACACCGAACTTTGCGAAATTCGGCGGCTATTTCAACATCGATTCAGGAACGGGACGCGCCCGCGGATTTTCGGTATTCGGACCGCCGGAGACAGCCGTTCCGCTTCGCGAAACAGCAGCTCAGTTTTTGGACCTCGGCGTGATGGGCGCGATCAACTCGCGGAGTCGAGGGCTGGGCGGTTCTGACCATACTTCATTCAACCAGGCCGGGCTGCCGGGCATCGGCGTTCAGCAGGACCCGATAGAATATGGTACGGCGACCTGGCACACGAATCTCGACACATACGAGAGGATTGTCGAGGACGATGCGAAGAAGTCGGCGATCGCAATTGCCGCGGCCGTGTATCAGCTGGCGATGCGTGATGAATTGCTGCCGCGGTTCAAGTCGGGCGAAATGCCTAAACTATTGGAAACAAGCAATTAAGCCAAGCGATCAGTTAAATTGAGGCGGTGGATGTCCGGATCATCTGCCGCCTTCTTTCTTTGGTTTCGAAAGGGCTTTGGTGGGCATTTTCTTGATCCGGCTTTTTTTAATGACAGAGGCAGGCAGGTCGCCCGTAAAGATCGGATATGAAGGGCAGATGTCGGCCAGGACACACTCGTTACATTTCGGCTTTCGCGCCTGGCATATCCGGCGGCCGTGAAAGATCAGCCAGTGAGAGAACATTATCCAGTGTTTCTTCGGTACCAAAAGTTGCAGATCGTCTTCGATCTTTTCAGCGGTTTGCTGAACTGTGAGTCCGAGGCGTTGCGAGAGTCGCGCGACATGCGTATCAACGACCACCCCGGACGCGATACCAAAGGCGTTTCCAAGTACTACATTGGCGGTCTTCCGGGCAACGCCTTTCAAGGTCAAAAGCTCGTCCATCGAATCAGGCACGCTGCCTGAATAATTTTCGATAAGTCTTTTGCTTGCTTCTATTATGCTGGCTGCTTTATTGCGGAAAAACCCGGTCGAATAAATATCTTTTTCCAATTCGCCGGCCGAGACGCCTGCAAATGCCTTGGGTCCCCGATATTTTCTGAACAGCTCGGCGGTTACGATATTGACCCGTTCATCGGTGCATTGGGCCGACAGGATGGTCGCGACCAGCAGCTCGAATGGCGTCGAATGAACAAGTGCACACTCTGCATCCGGATATGCTTTTTTGAGTCTCTTTATGATCTCCCGGGTCCTTATGGCCTTGTCTTCGGTCATTGCGACAAGGCTAAAAAATAAACCTGCAAAATGCAAATCATTCGGACTTTCGATAATATGGTTCGGTACATTTGAGACCGGATCCGATCTGATTTTTAATGAAAGTACCTTTACTTGACCTTGCCGAGCAAAACGCGAAGCTGCGGCCCGAGATCGAAAGCGCCATTGGCCGCGTTCTCGACACGAATTTGTTCATTCTCGGCGGCGAGGTCGCCAAGCTTGAAAAAGAGCTCGCCGATTATTGCAACGTCCATCATGCGATCGGCTGCGCATCCGGAAGTGACGCCCTGCTGCTGGCGCTGATGGCGCTTGACGTTGGTCCCGGGGACGAAGTAATAACAACTCCTTACAGTTTCTTCGCATCGGTCAGCTGCATTACACGTTTGGGCGCGACACCGATATTCGCGGATATTGAACCTGAAACATTCAATATAGACGTTTTGTCATTGGAAAGTAAGATAACGCCGCGCACCAAAGCCATCCAGCCGGTCCACCTCTACGGGCAGTGCGCCGATATGGATGCGATAAAACAAATATCACTCAAAAACGGCATCCCGGTTGTCGAAGATGCTGCCCAAGCGATCGGCGCACAGGATAACGGCAGACCGGCCGGCTCGATGAACGAGATCGGGTGTTTTAGTTTTTACCCGTCTAAAAATCTCGGGGGAATGGGCGACGGCGGATTCATGACGACGAACGACGAGGAACTTGCCAATAAGCTTTTTGCCTTGCGCGTCCACGGCGCGACCGAACGCTATCATCACAAATGGGTCGGACTCAACTCGCGTCTAGACGGCTTTCAGGGTGCGGTGCTTCGTGTAAAGCTTCCGCATCTCGATGCGTGGTCAGACCAGCGAAAACAAAATGCTGACAGATACCGCGAATATTTTACGAACGCGGGTCTTACCGAACAGATAGTTCTTCCTTTCGAAAGACCGAACGTTCGGCATATTTATAATCAGTTCGTGGTCAGAGTGCCCGGAAAACGGGACCTGTTATGCGAATACTTAACCTCTCAAGGGGTAGGTACGGACATTTATTATCCGATCCCGTTGCACCTTCAGGAATGTTTCGAGTTCCTGGGCCACCGCCAGGGCGAATTCCCACAAGCCGAGAAAGCAGCGTCCGAAAGTCTCGCTTTGCCGATCTATCCTGAGCTTCAAGTTGAACAACAGGAATATGTCGTCGATACTATCGCCCGCTTTTTTGGGCTTCGCGACTGAAATTGAATAATTCCATCAAAACATTTGAGACCTCAAACCTGGCCGGCCGCCTGGCGGTCGCGGTCGTCATTATGGCATCGATCGCAATGGTCTGGTTCGGTGTCAGATGGCAATTCGGCAACATGCTGAGTGAGCTTACGCCGCCGGGGGATCCGAATGCCAATGAGGTCGCACAGCTTGCCGTCAGTCTCGCGCCGCGGGACCCTCTTGCCCGGTGGCTCGCCGCGAGTAACGCAAACAATATTTTCGCGGCTGAGACGGTCGAGTCGTCGACAGTGATGTACGAAGATGTCGTCCGCCTTTCGCCGCAGGATTTCCGATGGTGGATCGAACTGGGGCGGTCGCTGGAGCAAGCAGAAGCGAGCGAGAGGGCAGAGACGGCCTTTCGTCGTGCGGTCGAGCTGGCACCGTCCTACACATTCCCGCGATGGCAGATCGGGAACTTTTATCTACGTCAAAATCGAACCGACGAGGCATTTGCCGAACTTCGCAAAACGACTGAGAAAAGCATCGCGTATCGCGAACAGGTCTTTTCACTTGCGTGGGATTTTTTCGATCACGATGCGTCAAGGGTTGAGGCCCTGGCGGCCGATTCGCCCGATGTATTTGTTACTCTCGCTCGATTCTATGCTCAGCGCGGCAGTGCCGAGAATGCACTGCGGGTTTGGAACAAGGTCGACGCGGCCACCCGGGCCAACAATATCCTCGTGGCACGCGAAATGGCACAGGTCCTTCACGACAAGATGTTCTATCGACAATCGCTCGATTTCGCACGGCAAACCGGGATCGATCCCGAATCGAACTTCGAGACGGTGACGAACGGCGGATTTGAAAAGTTTCCATCGGCGCCAGAAGAGACCCTTTTTGGCTGGCGGATCTTTAAGAACGAGGCGCGTCTCGATATTTCATCGGATTCGACCGTGCGGTCCGAGGGGAGCAGGAGCTTAAAGATCACGTTCAGGTCATATCAAAAGGCCGATCTCTATAACATTTCACAATTCGTAGCGGTCACGCCAGGCGCCCGTTATCGCCTGAAATTTATACTTAGAACCGAAAATTTGCGAAGCGGCGGTCCGCCGTTGATCCAGATCGTCAGCGGCAATCCGGCCGTGAAGATAGGCGGATCAGTGCCTTTTCCTTCGGGTTCGAACGATTGGCAGGAGGTGACGGTGGATTTTCGCGTTCCGGAAAATGAGGACGGCGTGAACATATTGACCCGTCGCGTCGATTGCGGTCCCGAATGTCCAATCGTGGGCGTCATGTGGTATGACAATTTTCGGCTTGAAAGACTTGGCGATCAATAGAGGACGATGACTAGTGAACAAATTACATTAGCCAGTAGGGCAGCGTTTATTTTGCTTTGCGTGGTCCTCGTGTTTACGACACTCGCCTACGGTGCCGTGCACCAACCTGTGATCGCGGTTTTTTACGTACTGACGGGAGCGTTGATCGTTTTGTTGTCGATCGACGTCTACCAAAGGCGGCAGTTCACGGTCCAAAACAACCTGATGCCGGTGCTTCTTTTGGCATTGGCTGCTTACGGACTTGTTCAGGTGATCCCATTCGGGACACTTGCACAAACCGCCGGTGTTGACGGGATCCCCAGGACCATTTCGCTGAACCCTTTTGCGACGCAGGTTTCTGCCCTTCACATGCTTTTCCTGTTCTTTCTATTTGTGGCAGTTCTTTCTCTGTTAAATACAGCCGGTCGCCTTCGGTGGACGGTTTACGTCATCGCCATTTTCGGTTTTGCCTTCGCATTTTTCGCCATCCTCCAATCGGTATTGAGTCCGCAAAAGATCTATGGCATCTATGAGGCAAAATACGCGGTGCCGTTCGGTTCGTTTGTAAGCCGGCATAATTTTGCAGCGTTTATGGAACTGTCGCTTGCTATTCCATTAGGGATGATCTTTTCCGGATCTGTGCGTCCTGACAAACGTCTTCTTTACATAACGGCTATAGCTTTGATGGGAATCGCTCTGCTCTTATGCGGATCGCGCGGCGGGCTGGTCGCATTTTTGGCCGAGATAATCTGCGTCTTATTTTTTGCGGCATCCAGCCTGCGGCGATCGTTCAACGTTCAGTTGGCTTTGGCCGTCATTCTGATAGCTCTAGTGATCGGCGGGGCCGTATTTGTCGGCGGCGATACCTCGTTTACAAGGATCGCAGAAACTGCCGCCACAGACGACCTGACCACCGGCCGTACCCACATCTGGCAGGTCGCCGTCGAGATCATTCGGGCGTATTTTCCTTTGGGCGTTGGACTCGGGGCGTTTGGCGTGGCTTATACACAGTTTGATTCGATGAGCGGGCTCGAGCGCGTCGAGCAGGCCCACAACGACTTTTTACAGATAGTCACCGACGCAGGCCTGGTCGGGATCGTTCTTGGCGGATTTTTTATTTATGGATTCGCGAAGCTGGGGATGAGGATCCGTGGGATCAATAATCAATATCGGCGAGGTGTGGCGGTGGGGGCCTTTGCCGGTTGCTTAGCCGTCCTGGTTCACAGCCTGGTCGATTTTGTGCTTCACACAACAGCGATCTCAGTCCTTTTCATAATCGTATTGTCAGTCCTGATCGCGAGCTTGACAGAGTATCCCGACGACTTCGAGGACACTGCCCAGAGGATCAAAAGAAAACGAACGAAAGCAAAAATAAGCTCGATCTCACAGTCGATAAATACAAGGGCGACAGAAGCACAGTAATCCTAAGGCCAATGCGGTCGCGGCTCAACTAACCGCGGCCTCAACACGCCGCCGCCTGTTCATAAGTGAAATCAGATACCAGACCACGCCGTGAGAGACGTACCCGACGGATAGGATCAACAGCACATACTGGGAATAAAGCCACATCAGCATTCCGACCGCCGCTATCACCAGGACGAGATATAGATTTCGACGTCCGGTCCCGACGGTTTTCATACTGGAGTAGCGCAGGGTGCTTACCATCAGAACGCCCAGAAAGGCGATGAGGACCATTATCAGAAGTCCGTAAAACCTCGCCAGACCCGGACCGTAAGAGCTGAGCGGCATCGGCGCAAAATGCACCAGGGAAGCCATAAGGCCGGCGGCAGGCGGGATCGGCAGGCCAACAAAGTTCTTTTTATCGATCTTAGGCGTGCCCTCG
>JBDTMQ010000350.1:0-3397 GCA_039934155.1 Acidobacteriota bacterium
TCCGCTCGACGATATCATCGCCGCCGGCCTCGTCGGCTCCTGCATCCTGTGCTTCTTTGATCTTATCGCCCTGTGCGATCACGACGACTTTCTTGGCGGCACCGCCGAGGCCGTGAGGCAGAACGATGGTTCCTCGGACGAGCTGATCGGCCTTTCGGGGATCGACGCCCAGCCACATCGTCAGCTCGATAGTTTCGTCGAACTTTGCGAACGCAACCTCTTTAAGCTTTGCGATCGCCTCTTCAAGCGTGTGCTTTTTATGCGGCTCTATCTTTTCCAGGGCCGCAAGGTATTTCTTTCCTCGTTTCATTTAACCTCCAGGTGCAAGCGAACGAACTTGTCGTTCTCCCTTGTTTTTTTTGGCCACAGCATCTGGAGGATGGCAATTCCGCCAACCTCCCCTGCCTACAGCCTATCCTTCTACCGTCAGGCCCATCGACTTCGCCGTGCCCTCTATGGTTCGCATAGCCGACTCGATATTGGTCGTGTTGAGATCCTGCAGTTTCTTTTCGGCGATCTCGCGGATCTTTTCTCGCGAGATCCTGCCGACCTTTTCCTTGTTCGGCTTGCCCGAACCCTTAGGAATACCGGCAGCCTTTCTCAAAAGATCTCCCGCCGGCGGTGTTTTGGTCTCGAAAGTAAAAGACCGGTCGGCGTAAACTGTGATCACGACCGGGACCTTCATATCAGGGTCGTCGTTCTGCGTCTTGGCGTTAAACGCCTTGCAGAATTCCATGATATTAACGCCGTGCTGACCCAACGCGGGACCGATCGGCGGAGCCGGATTGGCCTTGCCCGCGGGTATCTGTAACTTGATATAACCTTCTATCTTTTTTGCCATTCTTGTCGGAACGCAGGCTGCAAGCCTGCATTTCTCCTTTTCGATTTACGATGCCGGATAGGTCCGGCAATGTCCTCATTTAATTCGTTTTTCGCACTCATGCGGGCAGACTGCTCGCGTTCCTATTCCTCTTCGGCAAAGGTGACCTTCTCAACATCGAGGAAGCTCAATTCCACCGGTGTCGAGCGGCCAAAGATCGTCACAGTAACCTTTAAGGTCGTCTTTTCTTCGTTGACCTCTTCGACCTTGCCGGTAAAACTTGCGAATGGACCCGACTTGATCCTGACCGTCTCGCCCACTTCATAGGTAAACTTCGGTTTCGGCTTTTCGGTCGCGACCTCGATATTATGTACGATCTGGTCGACCTCTAACTGTGTCAGCGGTGTCGGCTGTTTGCCGCCCAAAAAGCCCGTAACCTTTGGCGTGGATTTGATCGCGTGAAAAACATTGTCGGGGATCTTTCCCTTGTCATCACATTCGATCTCGACCAGCACATAACCCGGATAAAACATACGGGATGATTCGATACGTTTATTGCCGCGCATCTCGACGACGGTTTCTTTAGGCAGCAATACCGCGGTAATTTGTTCGCTGAGCTCCATGTCGCGAATGCGCGCCGACAGACTCTCAACGACCTTATTCTCGTGTCCCGAATATGTGTGGATAAAATACCACTGTCTCATGTCTAAGAATCCTTACAGCCCGGCCAGCTTGTTTATGACCCATGTCAGGCCTTCGAGAATGTAAACCCAGGCCTGATCGACAACAAATAGATAGAGCGCGAAAAAGATAACGCTGATGATCACGATGATCGTCGTGTTGAAAACTTCTTCTGAGCCAGGGAACGTCGTTCGATCAAGCTCTTCTCGAGTTTTCTTGATGAATTCACCAACCCCTTCTTTTTTTGACCCTTTTTCAGGGGTTTCGACCGCTTCGGGCACCTGTTTATTCTCCTGTCCAGCAAGTGTTTATATACTCACTCGGATCGTTTTTAATGTAAGCGTCCTCTCGGATACTTTTCGCTCTTTCAATGGCAGGGGTAGCAGGACTCGAACCCGCACCTAAGGTTTTGGAGACCTCCATGCTAACCATTGACACCATACCCCTGTGAAGTTTCAGATCTCAGACCTGAAATTTCAAACTATTTGTTCTCTCTGTGCAGGGTGTGGCAGCGGCAGCGACGACAGAATTTCTTGAACTCAAGCCGGTTGGGCGTGTTCTTTTTATTCTTTGTTGTCACATAATTCCGCTCTTTACACTCAGTGCACTGCAAAATAATGTTATCTCGTGGCATAAAACCTCTATTATCTAAAGCAACAGCAGAGATCCAAAATAGGTTTTCTGAATTATGCTTTAGTCATTTAATTCCTATTCAACAATTTCGCTGACGGTACCGGCACCGACCGTGCGGCCGCCTTCACGGATAGCGAAGCGAAGTCCCTTTTCCATTGCGATCGGGGCGATCAGAGTGATCTCCATCTGGATATTATCGCCAGGCATCACCATCTCGACACCCTCCGGCAGGTTCGCAACTCCCGTCACATCCGTTGTCCGGAAGTAGAACTGCGGCCTGTAGCCCGTAAAGAACGGCGTGTGACGGCCGCCTTCTTCCTTTGTCAGGACATAGGCTTCGGCCTTGAACTTCGTGTGCGGTGTGATCGTGCCCGGTTTGGCGATGACCTGTCCGCGTTCGATCTCTTTTCTTTCAACGCCTCTCAGCAGCAGCCCGACGTTGTCGCCGGCCATCCCCGAATCCAGAAGCTTCTTGAACATCTCGACGCCCGTCACAACAGAGTTGCGTGTGTCCTTGATCCCGACGATCTCGACCGCCTCGTTGACATTGATCTGTCCACGCTCGATCCTGCCCGTCGCCACCGTGCCCCGGCCCTGAATGGTAAAGATGTCCTCGACCGGCATCAGGAACGGCTTATCGGTCTCGCGGGCCGGTGTCGGGATGTAATCGTCAACCGCCTGCATCAGCTCGTCGATCTTCGGCTCCCAGGCCGCATCGCCTTCGAGTGCCTTTAGTGCCGATCCCTGTACGACAGGGATGTCGTCACCCGGGAACTCATAGGATGAAAGCAGCTCGCGGATCTCCATCTCGACCAGCTCCAGCAGCTCGGCGTCATCGACCGCATCGACCTTGTTCATAAAGACCACCATCGACGGTACGCCCACCTGACGGGCCAGCAGGATGTGCTCTCGGGTCTGCGGCATCGGGCCGTCAGTCGCCGCAACCACAAGGATCGCTCCGTCCATCTGGGCCGCTCCAGTGATCATGTTCTTGACATAGTCGGCGTGACCCGGGCAATCGACGTGTGCGTAATGGCGGTTTGCCGTCTCATACTCCACATGCGAGGTCGCGATCGTGATGCCGCGAGCCTTCTCTTCAGGGGCGTTGTCGATCGAATCGAATGACCGGAACGTCATCTTCGCGTTGTGCTTAGACATCACCTTTGTTATCGCCGCCGTCAACGTCGTCTTCCCGTGATCCACATGCCCGATCGTCCCAATATTCACATGCGGCTTGCTGCGATCGAATTTCTCTTTGCTCAT
>JBDTMQ010000351.1:0-5031 GCA_039934155.1 Acidobacteriota bacterium
GCTTCGGGCTGAGCGTCCGATAGTTGTTCGCAGACGGGTCAGCGGGATCCGTTCTGATCCATTATTCGAGCTGCTGCTGAAGATCAACTGTGCCATATGATCCCGCGTTATATCCGCGTGCGCCGATCAGCGTAAATGACTACTGTGCCCGCTAAATAATCGTGCAGTGCTCTTCCCTTTCGGCTAAAGACCGACAGGAAGAAACCTATTCCTAAACTTGCGAAAATTAACAGATAACCGATCACTTGACGAAATGCCATCAACCCGGGCGACACTGATTCGCCATTATTGCGAACTATCCTGAGCCCGGTCACGATCTTTCCAATAGATTGACCGCTGTACATCGGCAATAGAATCGTATTTGAAATACCAAGCAGAAGGCCGATCAGCCAACCGGCACTGTTGAGCTCACTATTCAGGAGTTTTGTACCGTCAAAACCCATGGATCGGCTGAGCAGAAACCCGAGCACCGGAAAGGTAACAACCACGATATAGTCGATCAATACGGCCGCGCAGCGGAGTGCGAACGGAGCCTTGACCGTTTCGGGATGAAAATCCTTGACTAATTCGGTGCGCGCCGCAGGTGATCTTTGTGTCTGCCTGACTACTGCTTGACTCATCTTTTATATCGATCAGTTGACCAAAAAATGCAAAGTGGTATCACCGATCTTTATCTTATCCCCACTCGAAAGGATATGGGGCTGACGCGGTGCCAGCCGCAAAGATTCATTTAACGGCGATGCCAGGATCGTGCCGTTCGATGAGCCGAGATCTTCCAATAAAAACTTATTGCCTTCGCGCCAGATGCGAGCGTGGCGACGGGATATCTTCGTTTGCGGGTCATATTTTGAGAGATCGACCTCGGGGAAGATGTTCGACATCGGATCGCGGCGCCCAAGCAGATTCTCATCCTTTTGCAGCGGATAGGCCGGATTGGTCAACTCACTCGTGCCTTCGACGATCAGCTGTACAGTTCCGGCGGCCTGTGTGTATATCTCTGAGTGAACACCCTGCTGCGCGAGCGGCTGTTTGGCACCGCAAAATGCGCAAAACATGTCGGTCGCGACGATCCGCTGACCGCAAAAGCCGCAAAATACGCTTTGATTCGCAAGACTAATCGAAGCCGGAGCTTCCGATACGCCGTAAGTAAGATTCCCTGTCTTCAGGTTTATCAGATGCTCATCAAGCACCGCTCTCATTTCGGCCGCTGAAGAGAACCTCGCATCGGCGTTGTATTCGACCGACCGCATAAGGATACGTTCCATCTGGTCCGAAAGCCGGGGATTTATCTGTCTCGGTCTCGGATTTTTTTGAAAATCAAAGATCAACAGAGGATTGCTTTGCGGATCGGCACCGGTCATCAGGTGGAACATTGTCGATCCGAGACTGTAAATATCCGACCGCGGCTCGACATGGCCGCTAAACAGTTCGGGCGGTGCGTAACCCATTGTACCGACTGCCGTTACACCTTTTTCCTCTTTTTGACTGATCGAACGAGCAATTCCGAAATCGATCAGCATCACCCGGCCCGAGTTGCCGTCGACCATGATATTCGACGGTTTTAGATCCCGATAGACGATCGTCGACGGCTGATTATGCAAATAGTCAAGCACGTCAATTATCTGAAGTGCCCACTCAGTGGCGGTCGTTTCTTCGATCTTTCCTTCGGGTGCCGATCGAAGCCTTGCTGCCAGATCGCCGCCCGAAATGTATTTCATGACAAGGTAAAAGCGGCCCTCTTTCTCATCATAGAAATAGTCAAAGATAGTCGGTATCGAGGGATGATCAAGACTCGACAGTATCATCGATTCCCGCTTGAAATCATTTACGGCCTTGTCCTGCTGTTCTTCCTCGATATGCGCCTGGATCATTTCCTTTACGGCCCTGAGCACACCGCCGAGGTTATTGTCGCTTGCCAAATAGACCGCACCCATTCCGCCGCCGCCGATCTTTCGAACGATCTCGTACCTGCTGTTCAAGATCGCGCCCTCGGAAAGAGGTTTGAGTTTTGCCGAACGTCGGCCGTCAGTGTCGCCCAGTCCGGTACTCGGGCCGGTTGCGGAACGCGGCGGAGTATCTTCGACCTTTGGTTCCTTAACTAAAACTGCCGGTACCGGAGGCACTGGCGGCGTCATGTCAGACAGCCGTGGCGCCAGATTTGCCTGGATACGCGTATCAACATCTTCCTGAGCTCTTCCCGGCTTGTTTTCCATTATACGAACAGAGTCGAAAACCGAGTTTGAGGGTTTTGTGGCCTCAGGCAGCTCATCCAGCGGTTTTGAGATACCAATGTCTTTGTTTTCCAGCCGGGCACTTTGAGTTGGATCGGCGTGTTGAGTCTCCGCCTGAGCCACACCGGCACTTATTTCGACCGCATCAGGAGCCGGATCGGTGACCGACTCGGCCGCATCGAACTCTGCTTCTTCCTGTTCAGAAGCAGCTGCAGATACGTCCACGGTCGGTTCGGTTGTGACAGTTTCTTCGTCATGCCCGGCCGCCGCATCCGCGTCCGCTGAGACTGTACCGACGGATGCTGCCTCCTCGAAAGTATCCTGATTATATTCGCCGGTATCCTGAGTCAATATATGATCCGCGGTCTTGCCTGTGGCATTCAGGATCGCAGGCATTGGAATATCGTCGGCGTTAAATTCTTCTCGGGCGCCAGCCTCTGCCGGTTGGTTTTCGTCGCCAGCTGTGTCAGATACTGCCGAAACTTCCTTTTCGGGAACAGGCATCATCATGGTGCGTTCCATCGAACTGTCCGACTCGGGCTTTAGGCCCGCGGAGATGTCGCTTTGCAGACTAATGCCACAGAACGGGCAAAAGACATCGTTCGCGGTAACCTCGGATTCGCACTCATTACAACGGGGCATGATCGTAAAATGATGAACCTAGAAATTCTAACTATTGATGTGAAATCTTAAAAACGTTTTTCCGACGATGATCTCATCGCCGTCCGACAAAACCTGCGGGCTTCCCGGCAGCAGCCGGCGGCCGCGATTTACGAACGTTCCGTTCGTCGATCCGAGGTCCTCGATCATATACACCGAGTCGCGGCGAACAATACGCGCATGGCGTCGCGAAACTTTTGCATCCGTGTCGTGGGCATCAAGGTCCACGTCGGGGAAGATCCCGTTGTCGGCATCCCACCGGCCAATGTTGGATTCGTCGGCTGAAAGCGAGAATTCGACGTTTGCAGATTCGCCTCGCTCGATGATCAGCCGTGCATGTCCGGCGGCCTTTCGTTCGGAGTTATTGCCCGACTCGACCGGGTCGGCCTTTTTCGTCTCGACCAACGGCGGAATTCCCACCGAAGTAATATTGGCGGCGCGCAGCCCGGGATTGCTCGTTGCTTGCGGCTGGAAATTGGGTTTTGGCGGGGGTGCCGCGCTCGACGGCGGCGGCATTCGGGTCCCGCACTCGTCGCAATACTGCGCACCCTCAAGGTTCCCTGTTCCGCAAGATTGGCATCTTATCATTATCTATCGTTACTTGCGATCACTTTTTGTCCGATTCTAACTCTATAACCGTTTTAGCATTTTACCTTGAATCACAGCGTTCGTAAATCCATCTTACGCCGAATCGAAGCTAAATTAATACCATAAACGACTGTTAAATGTTATATGAGGATGCGTAGATTTTTGAAACAAACGGCAGTTCCTGTTCGTAATATCGGCTTGAAACCGACTTAACGGTATTTTCCGGTCACCCGAAAATTCAAAATAATAACTCGCCTTGAGAGGATAAAGAAAAATGGCATTGAGCCGCAAGAAAAAGATAATAATCGCCGCAACCGCCGGCGTGCTGCTCCTGATAATCGTCGTCGCGAGTATTTTAGCGACCAGGAAAGATACCCCAGAGGTAACGGTCGTAAAGCTCGAGACACGTCCCGAGCTTCGCTCAACTGTGACTTCATCAGGCGAGATCAGGCCGATCCAGTTCATGAATCTGACAAGCGAGGTCCAGGGCCGGATCGAAGAGATATACGTCAAAGAAGGCCAAAAAGTAAATAAGGGCGACATTCTCGTTCGGCTTGATCCCAACCAGTTCGAATCAAGCACGGATGCTTCGCTGGCGGCTTTTCAAACAGCGCAGGACGAGGTCCGTGTATCTCAGACGCAGGTATCGGCCGCACAGAATCAACTTGCGCAGGCTGAGCAGTCGCTGAATGTTGCGCAGGTGGCGATAGACAATGCCAGACAAGGTGTTGTCACCGCCCAGACCGAGGTGGATAGAGCACAGGTCGAGGTGAATGCGGCCAACCGTGAAATGAAGCGGAATGAAGAGCTGCTCGAAAGCGGTGTGATCTCGCGACAGGATTATGATTCCGCGAAAGATCGGGTCGAAAATGCGCGGGTGTCGTTAAATACCGCTAAAGCCAGGCTGGAATCCCAAAGGATCGCGATCAAGGACGCGACCGCGCGTCTGAATCAACAATCGGTTTCGGTCAAAGATGCAAAACGGGCTGTTCAAACAGCAAACCTTGGCGTGAGTTCAAGCCAGTCTAGGGCGAACCAGCAGTCAGCCGTGCTTCGCGGTCAGCGCAATCAGCGTGATAAGACGGTCCAGGTTGCGCCGATCAATGGCGTGATCGCGGAGATCCCGTCTAAAGTAGGTACTTTTGCGGTCGCGGGTCTTTCGACCACTGCGCTGCTTACGATCGCCGATATGTCGACCATCAACGTCGAAGTAAAGGTCGACGAGACCGAGATCGACAAAGTTGCCGTTGGTCAAAAGGCGAAGATAAAGGTCGATGCTTTCGGCGACAAAGAGATCGAGGGCGAAGTTACGCAAAAAACGCCGCTTGCGGTCGGTAAGTCGCAAACGAGCGGCGGCCTTTCGACAAATATCAATGTTCAGGAAGCAAAGGAATTCAGGGTCGTTATTCAGTTGGTAAACCTGCCGGAAGAGATGCAGAACGGCCTTCGCCCCGGAATGAGCGCAACCGCGGTCATTACGACCCAGACGGTCCAGAATGTGGTTGCCGTGCCGCTTCAGGCGGTGATCGAAAAGAAACCGGACGGTGCAGCG
>JBDTMQ010000352.1:0-3221 GCA_039934155.1 Acidobacteriota bacterium
AAGTGGCAACGACCGGTCAAGTGGCAACAGAATCTCGTCCTCAGGAAGTGCCCGAAAATGTTGTTCAGCAGGCGGCTGAGGCCGAGCGGGCAAAACTCGAATCTGTGGTCGGAAAAACGGCCGAAACACGAGCACAAGAAAATCAGGCCTTTCTCAAGAATTTTCTCCAGCTTGCGCCGCCGTTGGTCGTCATCGGTCTGATCGCACTGATCTGGGGTCTCTTTTATTACCCGGCCGCGTGCGCCGTCGCCGGCTACACGCGTTCGTTCATGGCCACGATCAACCCTCTCGTCGGGCTTGATACGATCCGTCGCCTTGGCGGCAATTACATAAAGCTTTTGTTGATGGGCGCTGTTCTGATAGTCGCGTCTGGCGTCGTGTCGACGCTGTTGTCAGCAGTTTTTTCTGCCTTTGACCTTCCGGGAATGGGAAACCTGCCAGCCACATTTCTTAACGCGTTATTTACTTTTTACATCTTCGTCGTGTTTTCGTGTGTTTTGGGTATGGCACTTTTTAAGTCTGCCGATAAGCTCAAGCTGCCGACGTGAGAAGCGCTTTTCTTTAGGAGCGAACGAAGACCGCACGTTGTTTGGCGTGCGGTTTTTTTTTATACTCAAAAGTTTGCAAGTTACTTTGGGATCATAAGCGATCGATATGGCATTTTTCTGGCGACGAAATAAAGACGACAAGTTCTCATCCTCGGTCCTTGGATTGGACAAGTCAATCGAGGAATTGCAGGTACAAGAGGCGGCGGTCGAACGAGAGATCGGTATCCGTTTCGCGAAGGCCATTGAGAAAACGCGCGATTCGCTTAACGATAAACTCGACCGCGTATTCGAGGGCCGAAAGCAGATCGACGAGGGCCTGCTCGAAGAGCTCGAAGAAATGCTGATATCCACGGATATTGGAGTGGCGACCACGCTCCAAGTACTCGAGGCCGTTAGAAAGGGCGTCTCGCGGCAGGAGATTGACGACACTTCAGCACTAAAATCGGTGATGAAGCAGGAACTTCTCGACATTCTTCAGCATTCGGTCGATCACGGCGTCGCGTCAGAAACCGAGATCTCGAATGCCATTAAGCCCTACGTTCTAATGGTCGTCGGCGTCAACGGTGTCGGGAAAACGACGACGATCGGAAAGCTGGCACAGCGGATCAAGAACGAGGGTAACGACGTTTTGATATGTGCCGCCGACACCTTTCGGGCTGCAGCTTCTGAGCAGCTCGAGATCTGGTCGACCAGGGCCGGCGTTCCGCTTATACAGCAAAAACAGGGAACTGATCCGGCGGCCGTTCTCTATGACGCGCTGCAATCGGCGAAGTCGCGAAATTCTGATGTCCTGATCGTCGACACTGCGGGGCGGCTGCACAACAAGGCCAACCTGATGTCGGAGCTGGAGAAAATGAAACGCATCGCCGGCCGCGAAGTAAGTGGAGCGCCGCACGAAACCCTGCTTGTCATTGATGCGGTCACCGGACAGAATGGGCTTGAACAGGCCCGGCAATTCATGAAAGCTGCCGACGTCACGGGCATAGTATTAACGAAGCTCGATGGAACAGCCAAAGGCGGGATCGCCGTCGCTATCGCAAAAGAATTGGCACTGCCGATCAGATACATTGGTATCGGTGAGCAGGTCGACGATTTAATGGTCTTTGACGCCGGCACCTATGTCGATAGCTTATTCAACTAAACTTGGAATGCCTGCTAACGCGGGCGGATAAACAACTCTTGGCCTTTCAATCTGCCAGCATTGAATCGATCGACCAACGCATGACGAGGCGAGCGTTAGAGCTTGCAGCGATGGGAGTTGGCCTTGTGTCACCAAACCCTTTGGTAGGCTGTGTGATCGTGTCGGCTGATAGCGAGATCGTCGGCGAGGGTACTTATTATTTCGAAAAGACGGTTCATGCCGAAGCGGTCGCAATTGAGCAGGCCGGCGGCAGGGCCAGGGGCGGCACCGCATATATCTCGCTCGAACCGCATGACCATCACGGCAAGACAGCGCCTTGTACCGACGCGCTGATCCATGCCGGAATAAAGCGCGTAGTTTGCCCCATCGAAGATCCGAATCCGCTTGTTTCAGGAAAAGGTTTCGAGCGCCTCAAGAATTCAGGCATCGAGGTCGACACCGGCATTCTTTCTGACGAAGCGTCAAAACTCAACGAAAAATTCATCTGCTGGCATCGATTGGGCCGGCCGTTCGTTCATTTAAAACTAGCTGCGTCTGCCGATGGCCGAATTTCGCTGAGAAAGAGTGTCTCCACCGCGTTGACCGGCGACGCCGGAAGAGAGCGGGTGCAGCTGTTACGGCACGAATACGACGCGATCCTGGTCGGCGGCAACACCGCTTTTACCGACGATCCCGGCCTTACGGACAGAAGCGGTCGACCGCGACGGGGGCCTTTATTGCGTGTCGTTCTCGATAACCGTCTGCGGTTGCCTGTAGATTCGAAGCTCGTCCGGACATCACGTGACGTGCCGACGATGGTCTTTACAAACTCGAGCGATCTGACCCGGATCAATGAGTTGAAGAATGCCGGTGCAACGGTCATCGAGACCGACTCACGCGACCTTCCGGCGGTGCTTGCGGAACTGAAACGCGTCGATATTCAAAGTGTTCTGGTCGAGGGCGGAGCCGAAATTGCCGGCGCCTTTTGCGACGCCGATCTCGTCGATAAGGTCACGTTCATGATGGCCCCGTTGGTGATCGGCGGCGACGAGGCGCCCGTCGCGATCCGCGGCAAGGGTGCCGCCAGCCTCGAAAGCGCCATTCGGCTTTCTGACATTGATCTTTTCCGGCACGGCACCGACATCGAGATCACAGGATACCCGTCCCGGGAATCAAAATGAGACCGGAAAATACCGCGAGAACCTATGCCAAACGCTCTTTCGGACAGAATTTTCTGGTCGATCGATCATATATAAGGCGGATAATTGATGCAGTTGCGCCTGACCCGGGCGACATCGTCGTCGAGATCGGCCCGGGCCGTGGTGCGATCACATCGCATTTGATCGGCATGGTTGCTAAGGTGATCGCGATCGAGGTCGAACGCGATATGATCGCTGCGCTTCGGGATGAGTTCGGCGACCGCCCGGATTTTGAGCTTATTGAACAAGATGTGCTCAAAACGGATCTCGCGGCACTGGCAAAACGCGATCCAGACCTCATAAAGCTAAAGCTTGTCGGAAACCTGCCGTTTTATATTTCGACGGCAGTGCTGC